>DASWQB010000304.1:0-9998 GCA_036398335.1 Afipia sp.
TCATAACCGAGACCGCAGAACGCGCGCACCAGCGGCATATTATTGATGACATCGACCATTTCACCATCGACCGCCGCGGCCTTGTCGGCAAAATCGTCATGCAGCGGCTTTCCGGCGGCGGCGAGATGAAACATCGCAATCACCATCACGCCCGAAACGAGTGCCAATGCCGCAGTCATCGGCAAACTTACAGTTCCGATCAGCGCGATGGCCGCGACCGTCGCCAGGCACGGCGGCAGGACGTTCCACACGAACATGTTTTCGACAGTGAAGACAGCGTTTGATGTCGCGGTGATGCGACTTGTCAGCATTCCCGGCAAACGATCGGAAAAATAGCTCGGCGAATGGCCAGTCAAGTGACGAAAGATATCCCGCCGCAAATCTCCGCTGACACCGACGAATGTAAAGCTCGCGGTCCAGCTCGCGACCCGCCAAAGAAAATTATCGGCGGCAATGAACGATATGACGAAAACGAATGCCAGCCATACGCCAGTGCTGCGCGCCGGCCCTGAGGCAAGGCCGTCAACGAGATGTTTCACCGCATATTGGGTGCCTACAGAACAAGCAACGGCAGCGACAACTGCAGCCAATATGACGACATGTGAGGCCAGCCGTTTACGAAGATAGCGCAGAACGAATGCCAGTGGGCGATGGGCGTAGCCAGAAAGATTATCCATGTAACTCGCGAAGCCTATTGGAGAAAAACAATAATTCTGATCCGATGAAGCTTGCGTGATTGAGCCCCAATCGCAGCTTTGAACCCCGGTCACGCCGCCAGCCACGCGTAACATTTCTGAACGCCGGCATCCACAAACACTGACGGCGTCGCATGGCGCCAGCAAGGCGATGAAGGATAAGAAGTTTGCGTTTGGGGAACTTCGCACATGCGAAAACGTTCCCATCCGAGCGCCCCACCCGCCACAAGGTTCTCAACCGCACAAGCCCTTAAAAAACCTCACAAGTGCTTAAACCAATTATGACAACTAACGGGAGATGACTGAATGCGCATCGCGCAAATTGCTCCGCTGACAGAAGCTGTTCCGCCAAAACTTTATGGTGGCACCGAACGGGTGGTACACTGGTTGACCGAGGAATTGGTCGCGCTCGGAAATGACGTCACGTTATTCGCCAGCGGAGATTCCCAGACATCCGCGAAGCTCGATGCGGTATGGCCGAAAGCATTGCGTCTCGACGGCTCGGTTCGCGATCCTTTCGCGCTGCATTTGGTCATGCTGGAACGTGTGCGGCAGAAATGCGACGATGAAGAATTCGACTTCCTGCACTTTCATCTCGATTATTATCCGTTCTCGCTGTTCTCCCGGCAGCCCACGCCGTTTGTCACCACGCTGCATGGCCGGCTCGATCTGCCGGAGCATCAGCCTGTGTTCACGACATTTTCATCGATCCCGGTGATTTCGATTTCGAATGCACAACGACGGCCGGTACCGCAGGCCAACTTCATCCGCACCATCTATCATGGCATGCCTGAAAAATTACTGATGCCGCAGCCGGTGAAGCCAGGCTACCTCGCCGTGCTGGGCCGCATCGCGCCGGAGAAAGGCGTCGATCGCGCCATCAAGATCGCCATCAGGTGCGGCATACCGCTGAAGATTGCCGCCAAGGTCGATCACACCGACGAGGAGTATTATCAGGAAATCATTCGTCCGCTGATGGATCATCCGCTGGTCGAGTATATCGGCGAGATCGGCGATCACGAGAAATCAGATTTTCTCAGCGGTGCAATCGGGCTGCTGCTTCCGATCGACTGGCCGGAGCCGTTCGGCCTCGTGATGATCGAGGCAATGGCCTGCGGAACGCCGGTCGTTGCGTACAATCGGGGCTCGGTGCCGGAAATCATCGACGAAGGCCTGACCGGATTCATCGTCGAAGACGAGATCAGCGCCGTCGCCGCGGTCGGGCGGCTTACGGAAATGGATCGCAACGCGGTTAGAAAGCAGTTCGAGACCCGCTTCACCGCGCGCCGCATGGCACTCGACTACCTTGCGGCCTATCGCAGCTTGATGGAGGTTCCGGAAGCGCACATCAAACTGGTCAGCGCCGAGTAGCGTTTGTATTAGCCTCGCGCTCCGGCAGAAAACGGCATCGCAGCTAGCTATCACTACCTTTCAGACCTAGCTGCTTTGCCCCTTCCATTTTATGTCTTTCAAGCTCGGCCAGCAGACCCTCGTCGGAAAGGTCGAGTTTGTGAGAGTGCTTCCAATCATGATGTGAAGTTTCGACAAGCCGCTCTACGACATGCCGGGAATCGGTCTGGATGGCGAGTTCACGTCTGGCGTCGAAGCTTCCGGGCGTCAGATTGATTGACCCGACAATTGCACGCTTCTCGTCTGCCAGAAGCATTTTGCCGTGGAGCTTCAGGTGCTTCAGACGGTGAACCTTCGCACCGACATCCTCCATGATTCGCAATCCGCCAACCGCCTCGACCAGTTTATTGGGCTTAATCTTATGAGACGGACGGGCCATGATGTGAACCTTCACGCCTCGATTGACCGCGCGAACCAGTCTCTCGATGATGACAGTGTCCTGATAGCGCTCATTCTGGATCCACAGCGTATGCTTTGCCGAATCGATAAATGACGCAATCCGCTCTCGTCCGTTGTTCGGACACCAGATCAGGTCCGATTTCGGGTCCGGCTCGAAAGGTTCATGCAGAAAGTCGAAGTCGAAGCACTTCACCATTTCCGCGACTTCTGCTTTCTTGGTCGTTGTAACCGCGTAATCTCGGGTTTCGGTCAGGTCTCGCGTTTCCCAATTCAGCGATTCAACGAATCCAATTTCATCGTCGATTACCATTGACTTCTGATGTGTCACCGCAAACGTCGGGCTGCTGTCACGCACATCTATGCCCGCTTCCGTAAGCGCCTTACGAGCCTCTTCGTTCTCGCTCGTCCCGTCACGTCGGGCAGGATTGAGCATGACCCGGACATAAACCCCGCGATGCTTCGCTGCGATCACTGCTTCAAGCAAAGTCGGATCGGTGAAAAGAAACATCCGGATGTTGATCGACTTCTTCGCGTCGTTTATCGGCGCCACAATCGCATCGGCGGTATCGTCCGGCAGAACCAACAGAGAATGCGACATGTCTAAATCCTCTGGTTGCCAGCCGCGAAAGTTTGGAGGTGAGCGGGCTCATTCTGAACGCGATTAAGTTCTGCATAAACTCCGCCAAGGGAGATCAACTCATCGTTTGAGCCCTGCTCTACAACAAACCCGTCCTTCAAAACGATGATCTTATCTGCATTTCTGATGGTGCTGAGCCGATGCGCGATCATGATGACCGTGCGGCCCGCCATCATGCGCCGCAGCCCTTCAACGACCAGATGTTCCGATTCCGTGTCGAGCGAGGCAGTGGGCTCATCAAGAATCATGATCGGAGAATTGCGAATGATCGCACGCGCGATGCCAATGCGTTGCCGCTGGCCACCCGAAAGGGTGTCACCACGCTCACCGACAAGAGAGTCATAACCGTGCGGCATGCGTTGGATGAATTCGTCTGCATTGGCAATTTTCGCCGCGGTAACAACCTCTTCGTAAGTCGCATCGGGACGTCCATAGGCAATATTGTCGCGAATGGTACCACGAAACAAAACAGTTTCCTGAAGCACGAAGCCGATCTGGTCCCGCAAAGGAGATAACTTCAGCGAGCGGACATCCTTATCGTCAATCAGGATCCGGCCGCCTGTGGTTTCATAAAAGCGGGGGATGAGACTGAGCACGGTCGATTTACCCGAGCCCGTGGGACCCACAATACCAACGACCTGACCGGGACATATTTCGAACGACACGTCACGCAATACAGGGACATCTTTTTCGTAACCGAATGCGACATGCTCAAATCGAATTTTTCCCTGAACACGGCCCGGATCGATGGCATCCTGGGATACCTGAATAATGTCGTCGGCGGACAGGATGCCCTTGATGCGTTCCAGCGCCACGGTCGTCTGGGCAATGGCGCTGGTCATGCTGGCGAGATCTTTTACCGGCTTGAAAAACTTGGTCAGATAAGCGAGGTAAACTGTCAACGCGCCAGCCGTCATTGTGCCGGCGACGATGAGCGACGTGCCTTTCCAGAGCACGATCGCGGTGCATGCCGCGACAACGACATTGACCAGAGGAGACAGAACCGATTTGACCTGACGCGCCCGCAGCGCCGCATCGATGGTGGCATGGCTGGCCGCTTCCAGCCGGGCAAGCTCCAGGTCCTGACGGCCGAAGGCTTTAACAGCGCGCACCGAGCCGAGACCTTGCTGGACCACGGCAAGCATCTCGCTTTGCCGGGTACGAACAACTCTGGTTACTTCTTTGACGGACTTTTTCAGGCGCATCACGAAAACCAGCAGAAACGGCGTGATTCCAAGCGCTATCAGTGTGAAGTCCCAGTCGAGCCAGAACATCAGGCCCACCATGAACATGATGGTGATAAAATCGACCAGAATGTCGAGTGTCGAGGACGACACGAAACTTTGAATCGTGTCGACATCGGTCATGATGGTCGAAATCAATGAACCTGTTTTCGCGTTGTCGTAGTATCGCAGTGAGAGTCGATGCAGATGCTGATAAATGCGGACCCGCAGATCGTTCGCCACCCATTGTCCGATGTTGGTCGTGTAGTAATTATCGATATAGGTCGCGATAGCCCCTACAATCGCGATGACAAGCGTTGCCAGTCCCGCGAAAAGGGCCACACCCATCGCGTGACGGCCAAATCCGTAGCTGTGAGCCCATGCGAGCCATTCGGGCAGCTTGTGATTGCCGAGCGCATCGTCCAGAACGAGTTTGAGGGTCCAGGGCGCCGCGAGGCTTGCGACGATTTCCACAAGCATCGCACTGAACACAATAGCAAGCCGTCCCCAATACGGACGAAGCAAATCAATGACCAGCCGCGTCATTTGTCGGACCCCGTGTTCGACGCTGCATCGGGCCGCTCGCCCTTGACAGGGCTTGAGTATCGTTTTCCGAGCTGGCTGTCAGGACTTTCCCGCGCAATCATCTTCCGCTGATAGTGGATAAGATTATCCAGCCGATGCGCTGTTAACGTCAATGTCGGGATATCGACCGCGCGCTCGTCACCGCGAAGAGTTTTGGTCGCCTCCGCTTTAAGGATGTCGTCAAACTCCGCTTCGATCCGGGAAAGCTCTACCTCGCTTTCGGCCGTTTTGATCTGCCTGGGCAAATGATAAAGCGCGTGCAGCGTGACATTCGGCGCATCCGATTTTCCAAAACCGAGAAACTTCCAGGCCGCAGCAAAGACCGTCACCAGAAACCCGAACACCATCGGCGTGAGGTAGATGTCGTCGCCATACTTATCCATGAAACTTTGCTGCGCATCATTATAATAGACCGCGGCGCCCGGATGCACGGGGATGACGGCATCGGGATCGGTATCCGGCTCTGTGATGCCTGACAAAATGGAATGCTCAGGCCCGAGATTCTCGCGCGCGTTCACGAGTGCTTCGGTCAAATTGGTGACGGCATCGGAGCTCAATTTGCTGTTGGCGACCAGATAGAAGCCGGTTTTGAGGGTCGTCAGGTCATCGGGAGGATTGGGCGGTGCGCCGCGCAAGGTCCCCTTGGGAATCGCCGTGCTTTCAAACGAACCCGACGAATCTGCAATTGCGCCTGCGGAATCGATCGGGATGACCAGCGGCGATCCATTGGATCCGTTATTAAAAAGGCTTTTGACATAGGTCAGATAACGTTTCGTCAAAGGAACCACGAGCAGCAGCGCATCGACACTTTTTGACTGAACAGCCTGACGTGCATTGGACGGCGTCAAATCCTTAAATACAACATTTCCGTCCAAACCGTATTCCATACTCAGGGCCTTCACGAGTTGGCGGTTGATGTCGCCTCCGACCACACCGACTGTGTGACCTTTGAGGCTTTCGATACTCGTGAGCGTAGAACCGGAAGGCGCGACGACCATCGCCACACCTTCAGCCACCAGCGCAACGGCTCTTGCATTCGAAAGATCGCCGACATCGGCTCTCACCACCGCAAGATCGACCTTGCCAACCGAAAATGCGCTCGTTGCCTCAAGAATGTTGGCGAACTTCACGACGTTCAATCTGACAGGCGCATTCACTTTAGCGAAACGGTTGGCAATGAGCACCGCGCCCTTCGCGATCTCTCCGTCGACAGAACCGACGCCGATGCGCAGAGTCACCGGCTTCGTGTAAGCCCGGTAAGCCAGTAGACAGAGGCCGATGGCAATGAGAAATGCACCGGCAACAACAAGACTGCGAAGCCAAAGCGGCAACGTTGTCGGATTCAATGTGATAACCGGCGCTGAGAGATTGTAACTCATCGAGATTTTGTCTTATTTTCGATACCAGTCAAGCTGGCATCCTCCTCAATGCCTTGATAAGATTCATAAAATCCCATTCAAGCCTCACCAGACAAGCTTTTTGGCCTTTGCCCGGTGTTGATTGACGATTGGAAATCGAGTGGGCTCACAAGTATAATGCAAATACGGTCGGGAGCCTCCCCTGCGTAATATTGATTTCAGTTCGTGGCAAAGCCTGCTGGTGACATTGATCGGCCTGGCGCTGTTCACGCTCATTGGCGTCGGCATTCGTCTGCTGGCGATGTTCACGATTCAGCAGCGTCGCGAACGCATGAACCGCCAGATCAACGAGCGGCTGCGCACGCTGATCGCGGCCTACAAAACTTTGGGCGGCTCGTTCACCGGCAATCTCACCGTCGATCCAACGCATCTGCGCGACCTGCGCCGCAGTCCAGAGCCCGCTGTCGAGAGCGAGACTACGGAGGGTTTGAATCTGAGTGAGGCAAGCATTGCGGGATCGGACCGCACACGACGTATCCGCGATGCGGTTGAGGCCGCTTTGTCGGACATCATCCTGCTGGGGACCGAAGAACACGTCCGCCTGGCTGAGAGTGCTGCGCGCGAACTGGTCGCGGGACGTCCCGTCCACATGCATGAACTCGTCATTTCGCTGCGTGCGTTCATTCGCGAAGCGCTCGATCTCGATCCGATCCCCGCCGATCTTGCAATTCCCATGCAGGGTCCTGCGCGACCATCAAGTTCTGGCGGACGCGGAAAGGGCGAACGAGGAAAGGACGAGTCCCGGCAAGGCGGCGGCGAAAAGGGCGGCGGCATGGGCATGAGTGGAGGTATGGGTGGTGGAGCGGGCATGGGTCTTGGAGGAAGCAGCGACGCGGAGGATTCCTCCTCACTCGATCATCGCTCATAGATTTTTTGTATCTCTTGCTATCACCTGCTCACCTCCTGCGGCACATTTCGAACGCGCTTAGATTGGCGAAGTTGCACGGGCAACATGTTCACGATAGTGATGAATTCAACTGCCGAAAGCTCCGGGAGACGAAAGCGGCATGAGCGCGACACGCGTCGTACACCCGTACTTCCTGAAAATGCCGCAGATCGATGTTGGCTGGCGCAACGTCGCCTTTGCATCGAGACTGGCGGTTGCCGCCATCGCTTCTCTTGCCATTGCGTATTGGCTCGAACTGCAAAACCCGCAATGGGCAATCGTTACCGTCTATGTGCTTGCACAGCCAATCACCGGTGCCGCACTGGCCAAGGGGGCCTATCGGATCGTTGGCACGCTGGCCGGCGGGATCATCGGCCTGCTTATTATAGCGCTGTTTTCGCAGGCCCCGGTCCCGCTGATCGGCTCCATCGCGCTCTGGTTGGGCTTCTGCTTTTACGTCGGCGCGCAAATGCGCAACTTCACGGCCTACGGCTTCCTGATCGCCGGATATACGACGGCTCTGATCGGGCTTGAAGGTGCCTTCAATCCGACCGGCGCCTGGCAAATCGCCTTTGACCGGATCGCTGAAATCATCATCGGCATTGTCTGCGTCACCATGGTCAGCCTGTTGGTTTTCCCGCGCTACGCGGGCGTTGTGCTGCGCGAGCAACTCGCAAATCTGTTTCGCCGCTTATGCCGGTACAGTGCTGTCGCGCTGCGCCCCGCAACGCCATTTGCAACGTTCGCGGCCTTGCGCCGCGAGATGGTTGGAGGCGTGGTCACATTCGACGCCCTTCGTTCATACACAATGTTTGAGGCGCCCGACATGCGCGCGGATAATGCCGCGCTGCGCCGTATTGTGCGGGAGTTTCTCAGCGTGCTTGCCATCGCGCGCGGTCTTTATATGCGCATCGAGAATTTTCAAGATGAAGAGGCGCGTCGTGTAGCTGATCGGATTCGGCCGGTTATGGAGAGGACGTCTGCCGTGCTCGATAGCATCGCGGACGATCCCGACGTCTTTGTTGATCCGAATGGCTTGAATTCGCGCCTTCACAAGGCGCGCATCGGCATCGATGCCGCGACGGCAGAATTGGAAGCCATGGCCGGCCATATGCCTTTCGAGCCGCTTGCCGACGCACTGCTGATCCTTAGCCGGACCGGAGATCTGCTGCACGATCTTTCCATGGTCGCGATGAGTGAGATGGCCAGCGTGCGCATGAGCGCCAATAAGCTAAACGACATCAAGCAGGCGGTAATGCCCCGGACCGGGGTGCGCGTCGAAGCGCTGCTACAAGCGATCCGCTCCGCTCTTGTGCTGGTGCTAACATGCGTTTTCTGGGCGGCAACGGAATGGACGGACGGCTTTTCAGCCATTGTCGGTGTCATCATTATTCTATTCGTTGCCGTCAATCAGGATCGCCCTGAAAAACTTGGGTTTGCTTTTCTGCTTTGGTCGGCGGTCGGGATGTTTGCGGCCTATCTCGCAATGGTCTTCGTATTTCCGCGCATTGAAGGCTACGAGATGCTGGCGCTCTTTCTGTTCGTGGCGCTGCTGCCGGCGGGACTGATGGCGGGAACAGCCCAATACGCGACACAGGGCCTTGCCTTCGGTCTTTTTCTGTCGGCTGAAATCGGCACGGGCAACGTCTTCCAGCCGGATGAGCTGGTATTTTTTAATTCGGTCCTTGCGCAACTTCTTGGTATGGCGATCTGTCTTGCGCTGATAAAGCTGTTCCCGGTCACTTCGCTTAAAACGCGAGGGCGGAGCTGGACGGTTGTGCTCGGTCGTCTGCTGCCGGAAGCCGCGCGTGGCGTACGTTCCGGGCAGGACGTTTTTGCAGAGATTGTCTCCATGCTTGCCGAGCTTTTGCCGCGGCTCTCTCTCAGTCGCCCAAGCGAAGAGAATTTCCTGCGTGGTATGCTTGGCACTGCCGCGACCGGGCTTGAGCTCGGCCATCTCAACGGCCTGGAGCGTGATCCTGCCTTGCCGGAAGAAGCCCACTCGATCGTTTCCACATTTCTCGATGAGTTTGCAGCTGCATTCAGTGCATTCACCCGCACAGATATACCGCCGGCCACGCGATTGGCCGAAACTGAAAACCTCACGCGCGCGGCCAGTGCCGCGCTCGCATCGCTCCCACTGGTGCCCGGATCGCCGGCTGCGGCCCTCATCTTACGGGCCGGCGCTTCGTTGCGCTTTATCGCGGACCGTTTCGATATCGACAGACCGTTCCTCGATCGCTCCTTCGATGAGGCCTAGCATGAGTCTCATTGGCAGCCTGCCTTTTCATACTCCCGAAGTGCTCGGCTTCTATCTTCCGCCGGCTCTGGTGTGGGCGACTGCCGCACTATTGCCGTTCTGGGGTGCCCGATGGTCGCTTGATCGAGTTGGCTTCTATCGTTTCGTGTGGCATAGGGCGCTCTTCGATACGGCACTATATGTCATCGCATTTGGTGCCATCATCTTCGGTCTGTCGATGTTTAAATGAGAACCCGGATGGTCCTGCCCGGAAATACGCTGCGCGTCGGCGTCACATTGATATTCGTCGCGATAGCTGCCCTCGTCGGCTGGCGGCTCTGGGTTTATTACACCCTCTCACCCTGGACACGCGATGCGCGCGTCATGGCCAACGTCGTCGAGATCGCTCCGGATGTCTCCGGTCTCGTCAGTGCGGTGAATGTCATCGACAACCAGCCCGTCAATCAGGGTGATGTTCTTTTCGTCATCGATCAAAAGCGCTTTAA
>DASWQB010000305.1:0-2058 GCA_036398335.1 Afipia sp.
ACGACCTGACCCTGCGACGGCTTTTCCTTGGCGCTGTCGGGAATGATGATCCCGCCCTTGGTCTTTTCCTCGGCGTCGATGCGCTTGACGACGACACGATCGTGCAACGGGCGAAAGCTGGTTTTGGACATGGCATTCCTCACTCTGGCAGAGGCTGGGCGGTGACAAACCGCGGTTAGCAATCGCGGTATCGGAGTGCTAATGAGGTTCGAATATGGGCTACCGCCAATTCTGTCAAGCAAGGCCTACCTGTGAAACCAGGCCTGTCTGTCAAACAAGCCCTGTCTGCTAAACAAGCCCTGCCTGTGAAACGAGGGCTGCCCGTTTTAAGAGTCGATTCTCTTTAAGGCCTTGGTGAGGTCGTTATAGGATGATCTGGAAACCGAAGGGGAACGGAAGCACAGCGGGGGCTTCCCAACATCAGGCGATGACGGACTCTGCTTGCCAGTCGAGCAGACCTGGTCCATCAATCTGTTTCCGGGAGACGTTATGGCCTATTCACGTATTACGCGAACCACTGCCAGTCTGGCGATCCTGTCCATGCTCGCAACTGCGCTCGCGGGCTGCAGCAGCACGAATCTCGGCGGCTTCGGCGGCTCTGGCACCAGCGAGCCGGCTTCGGCGCCGGAAATGCCCGCGAGCATTCGCGCGGACGAACTGGTCGGGAAATGGGGCCTTGCCGCCTACCACAAGCCCGAAGACCGCCCGCGTACCGAAAACGCAGCGCGCGGGCAGTGCAAAAATCCTTACGTGATCGGCAAGGGGCAGAACGGCGGCGTGATCATGCATCTGGCCGACGAGGCTACGCCGCAGGAACTCAATCTGAAGGGCAGCCCGAGCGGCAAGAACTATATCGGTCCGCCCGGTCCGGCCGGCGGCGAGAAGGACCGCGAGATCGTGTCCTTCGACGGCCGGGTTCTGACGACGAGGTTTATCGATCCGGACGCCAATGGCCGTTACGGCACCATGGTCTATGTGCGCTGCGCGCCCAAGGCGTGATCTGCGCTAAAGCGCAAAGTTTTTTTGGATGTCGTCCCCGCGAAGGCGGGGATCCAGAACTTCCAAAGGAACTTGCCGACAATTTTTTCTGATCGGGGTACTCATTCGATCAGATGAACTTAGGACTGGGTCCCCGCCTTCGCGGGGACGACAGCAAAAGTAGTCTCGTTCCCACTATTCAGTCGAACATCGCGTCGATGTCATTCTGCGAGGCGTGGCCCTCATCGCCCGCCGATTTCGGGCCGTTGAGCAGACGGGCGTCGCCCTCGCGGGTGTCAGTGACCGGTGGCGCGTGCGCCTTGATGGCATCGACGCCGCCCCAGATCTCCATCATCTCACTGATATGATGCTCGATGAACTTCATCGTGTTCATCACCTTGCTGATGCGCTGGCCGGTGAGGTCCTGAAAATTGCAGGCCTCGAAAATGCCGATCACGCGCTCCGAGATGTCCGCCGTCAGGCTGGCGGTCTGGGCCGGCGAGGTGCCGCTCGCCAGAGCGGTCGCGGCCTGATCGATCGCTTCGGCGGCGGCGAGGATTTGCTCGGTGGCCTGTTCGGTGCCGCCGACGATGGCGCCGAGTTCGCCGTTGACCTTGGACATCTCGTCGCCGCCAAAGCTTGAGCCGTGCAGCACCGCGATCTCGAGTTTGGTGCGGGTGATGGCGTCGTGAATGAGGTCGAGTTCGACTTTCAGTTTTTCGCATTGCGCGATCTGCGCGCGGTAGATATCGAGCGCGGCCTGCGCCTCGATGGCGTGCCGCGAGGCCACCTGCTCCTCGTCCTTCACTGCGGCGCTTTGCGCCGGCCGGCCCATCTGATCGCGAATGGCGCGCAGCTCTCGCATGATCATGTCGTGCATCGGCGGCGTGACGTCTTCGCTTTGTGCTGCAACCGGCATTTGCTCGAACTGCAATTCCTCGATGCGAAAACGCTTGCGCTGCACGGCCATGACAATTCCCCCAAGATCAATGGAACTTTGTAGCGCGCGCAGTTTAACGCATTGTTTCATGCGGCACATCGCGCCGTGTCCCGTGCAAGCGGAACGAACGGTTAACCATG
>DASWQB010000306.1:0-2046 GCA_036398335.1 Afipia sp.
CCATCTCATCGGAATCGTCGAGAAACTTGTTGCTTTTGCCCGCTTCGTCCCACACCGAGACGTGAACGTGACAGCCAGAGCCGGTCAGATTGGGAAACGGTTTCGGCATGAAGGTCGCGCGAAGGCCGTGCTTTTCGGCGACCGAGCGTACCATGAACTTGAAGAACGAGTGACGGTCGGCGGTGACCAGCGCGTCGGCATAAGCCCAGTTCATCTCGAACTGGCCGTTGGCATCCTCATGGTCGTTCTGGTAGGGCTGCCAGCCCAGCTCCAACATGTAATCGCAGATTTCGGAGATCACGTCGTAGCGCCGCATCAGGGCCTGCTGGTCGTAACAGGGCTTAATGGCGTTATCCCTCGCGTCAGAGATTTCTTTTCCGTCGGCATCGATCAGGAAAAATTCCGCTTCAACCCCCGTTTTGATCCGTAACCCCTCCTTGGAGGCTCGATCGACAAGATTTTTAAGAACGACACGGGGCGCTTGCAACACCGGCCTTTCTTCCATGACACAATCGGCCGGTACCCATGCGACATCCTTTCGCCAAGGAAGCTGCACGACAGCAGAAGCATCCGGTAACCCGAAAAGATCCGGATGTGCCGGCGTCATTTCGAGCCAGGTCGCAAAGCCCGCGAAGCCGGCTCCATCTTTCTGCATTTCGGAGATCGCCGACGCCGGCACCAGCTTTGCCCGCTGTGCGCCGAACAGATCGGTGTAGGAAATCATGACGTAACGAATGCCGCGTTCTTTTGCGAAGGAAGCCAGATCCTGTGACACAGCGCTGTATCTTTCGTTTGAGTGTTGACGAAAATCGTTAGAAGCCGCGTCCGGGAATCCATTCGGTCCCGGCCAATGGCACGCGCGCCATTGCAGCGGCTTCGACGGTGAGAGCGCACAGATCTTCCGGCTCTAGATTGTGCACGTGGTTATGGCCGCAGGCACGCGCGATGGTCTGCGCTTCCAGCGTCATCACTTTCAGATAATTGGCGAGGCGGCGTCCGGCGAGAACCGGATCGAGCCGAGCCATCAACTCAGGGGCTTGCGTGGTGATGCCGGCGGGGTCTTTGCCCTCATGCCAGTCGTCATAAGCGCCGGCCGTGGTGCCGAGCTTTTGATATTCAGACTCATGGATAGGATCGTTGTCGCCGAGAGCGACCAGCGCGGCCGTTCCGATTGACACCGCGTCCGCGCCGAGCGCGAGCGCTTTCGCCACGTCCGCGCCGTTGCGAATGCCGCCCGACACGATGAGTTGCACTTTGCGATGCATGCCAAGGTCCTGCAACGCCTGCACCGCAGGGCGAATACAAGCCAGCGTCGGCAGCCCGACATTCTCGATGAACACCTCCTGCGTCGCGGCGGTGCCGCCCTGCATGCCATCGAGCACGACGACATCGGCGCCCGATTTCACCGCCAGCGCGATGTCGTAATAAGGCCGCGAGCCGCCGACCTTGATGAAGATCGGCTTCTGCCAGTCGGTGATTTCGCGCAACTCCATAATCTTGATTTCAAGATCGTCCGGCCCGGTCCAGTCCGGATGGCGCGAGGAGGACCGCTGGTCGATTCCCTTCGGCAACGTACGCATCGCCGCAACCCGGTCGGTGATCTTCTGGCCGAGCAGCATGCCGCCGCCGCCGGGCTTGGCGCCCTGCCCGATCACGATCTCGATCGCGTCAGCCTTGAGCAGATCTTCCGGATTCATTCCATAGCGCGAAGGAAGATACTGATAGACCAGCATCTGCGACTGGCTGCGCTCCTCGGTCGACATACCGCCGTCGCCAGTGGTGGTCGACGTCCCCGCCGCGCTCGCGCCGCGCCCTAAGGCTTCCTTCGCGTTCGCCGACAGCGAGCCGAAGCTCATCCCTGCAATGGTGATGGGGATTTTCAGATGCAGCGGTTTTTTTGCAAAGCGCGAACCGAGCACGACATCGGTATCGCAGCGTTCACGATAGCCTTCCAGCGGATAGCGCGACATCGACGCGCCGAGAAACAGGAGATCGTCGAAGTGCGGCAGCTTGCGCTTGGCGCCAGCGCCGCGAATGTCATAGATG
>DASWQB010000307.1:0-7509 GCA_036398335.1 Afipia sp.
ACGGCGAAATGCTTGTTGAGCATTTCCTCGACATCGACATAGGCAATGATGGAGGGGTCCTGCTGAAGGGTGCCGACATTGATCTGGGCCTTGCCGGACGGCGCGTAAACGGTGCGCAGTTGCTGGCTGTTCAGCACCTCCACCGCATCGCCGATGGTGGGATAGAGGGTGACGCCGCGCTGGAAACGCGGGGTTGCACCGGTCGAGATTTCACCGAGCAGATCGACCGAGGCCACAGCCATGTATTCATCGACGGTGTCCATATTCTCGCGCGACACCTCGGTGATGATCGCGACGATGATGGTATTGGCGGCGCGGATGCCGAAAAACTGGCCGACCGTCGCGCGGATGTGGGACGGGGTCAGGCCGGGGCTGGGCAAGAGGCCGACGCGTGCCTGCGATCCGCGAACGGAGACGACGCGGCCAAGCGGAGAAACGGGGGAAGGTGTCAGCATAGACGCGGCACTCGTGGACATGTGTCTTGGGACTATGCCGTCCATGCTGCAAAAATTGCTTAATCGGTATTTATGGATGGCGAAGGGGCGTTGCGGCGCTTTGAGCCTTTCAACCGGTTTTTGGTGTGATTTCTCTCGCTATTGCCCGATTTTCATGAGTTATGACCGCGTTTTGAACTCAAGTGGTGGGTTCCCATAAATGCATTATTTACCAAAGGGTTAAACGTCAGACAGCCCCGGTGGATGGCGCTTTGGAGCCGGCTTTATCCCCTCAGCCATCGCAAGATGGCATCAGGGGTGGACCTTGGCGTAAGCCCGCTTTATATCCTGCGCACAACGATGATTTGCCGAGGGCCCGCCACGCGTCGCGGGCCGTTTCTTTCAGCGGGACAAACCGCAGGGAACATCGGCAACATTGGGGGATCGTCTAACGGTAGGACAACAGACTCTGACTCTGTTTATCTAGGTTCGAATCCTAGTCCCCCAGCCACTCTCCCTTTAATACCATTGAGAGCCTACAAATCGGCTTGGCCGGGAATGCGGCGGCACGCACGCCCCTCGCGCTTGTCGCTTACTTGATCCTCCGCATCTTTTGATGAGCTTGACGGTGGTGAACCCTGCGATTCGCGCTGGCGCTTGTAGCCATGGCCAGCGCAGCGCGACCGCGTTAGCCAACGGCGATAAGTGATCTGCTCCTTTGTCCAGCGCACACGGAACTTTTGGAGTGCAGGTTTATTCAAAACCCGTTCCTGCTTAGCCGCTTAACGGACCTCCAACTTTGTATCGATCACGTCAAAGTGAGCCCTGCTGCGCTTAGAGCAGTTATGAGTATGGGCGGGAGCTAACCGCTTTAACTCTTCTCCCGTGTTGGTTATTAGCGCCTTGATGAATGGATTTTTTGCTCCGTCGCAGAGCAAAAGAAAATCCAGCCGCAATCAAGTTGATTGGATAGATGATGCCTGAAGTAATGACGACGGATAAATCCAAGACTCGAACTTGGATATTGAGAGCTTTTGGAGCCATTCTTCTCCTCATAGGTGTCGTTCTGACAATTGGCGGCGTGAAGCTCGCCATGCTGGGGGGCAGTCTTTATTACGTGATTGTCGGCGTAGCCTTGGTCGTCTCGGGTGCAATGACTTTCTTTGGCCGCGTCCTGGGCATTCATCTGTATTTCGCCGCCTTTGCGGTAACCTTGATCTGGTCGCTCTATGAATCAGGTCTCGATGGCTGGGCTTTGGTTCCTCGCCTCGTCGGACCTTTCATCCTTCTTGTTGTCTCCGTTCTCGTGATGCCGTCACGCACGCCAAGCGGAAAGCCGACCGGCAGAAAATATGGCGCGGCGTTGGCCGTTCTATCCGCTGTTGGTCTTGCGGTGGCTGTGCCGTTGGCAAATAGGGACGCCGCGCCGGATTCTATTCCAGCCGCGCAGGACGGAAAGACCTATTTTGATACGGCAACCACACCGGCGGCGACCGACTGGCCGACTTTTGGTGGCGGACAGGGAGCGCAGCGCTACTCCGATTTGTCGCAGATCACCCCCGAGAATGTCGGCCAACTTAAACAAGCGTGGGTTTTCCGCACCGGAGACATCCCCAAGAATTACGGTGTCGAAATGACGCCGCTCAAGATCGGCGACACGCTTTATGGCTGCACATCGCGCCACAAGCTTTTCGCGCTGGATGCCGCAACCGGTGTCCAAAAGTGGATGTTCGATCCCAAGACGCCCGCCGAATACGCGCCGCCAAATTCGGCCTGCCGGGGTGTCGCCTATTACAAGCAGCCCGATGCAGCGTCCGGTGCGGAATGTGTGGAGCGCATCGTTGCCGGTACGCTCGATGGCAAGCTTATCGCTGTCGATGCCGCAACAGGACAGCAGTGCAAAAGCTTCGGCGTTAACGGCGAGGTCAACCTGAACGAAGGCATTGGCCCATCGGCCAAGGGAATGGTTTCGGTGACCTCTTCGCCGACCATTGTCCGTGGCATCGTTGTGACGAGCCAACAAGTAATTGATGGCCAGAAGCGCTTAGCGCCATCAGGTGTTGTCCGTGGCTACAACGCCGTGACGGGCGAATTAAGTTTTGCATGGGACATGGAGCAACCCGAGATCACAAAGCTGCCGCCAGAAGGAAAGACCTACACGCAGGGAACTCCGAACATGTGGTCCACCGCGGTAGGAGACGAAGCACTCGGTCTCATCTACTTGCCAATGGCCAATCCGGCGGGAGACTATCTCAGCTCAAGCCGCCGTCCGGAAGAGCGCAAATATGGTTCGTCCGTCACGGCTCTTGACGTAACGACCGGCAAGCCCCGCTGGGTTCGTCAGTTGGTCAAGAACGACGTTTGGGACTACGATACGCCGGCCCAGCCGAGCCTCGTGGATTTTCCGACGCCGAACGGTAACGTGCCTGCTCTCGTCCAGGCGACGAAAATGGGCGACATTTTCATTCTCGACAGGCGCACCGGCGAAATTCTGACCAAGACAGCAGAGGTGAAAGTGCCGCAGGGAGGCGTTGAGCCTTCGGAGCGATCACCCACACAGATACGCTCGCTCTATAACACCACGCAGCAGCCGGACATCACCGAGTCGCAGATGTGGGGCATTTCGCCGATAGACCAGATGCTTTGCCGCATTCAGTTCCGGGAAGCGCATTATGAAGGCATCTATACGCCTCCGACGGCCGATCGACCATTTATCGAGTATCCCGGCAACAATGGCGGCTCCGACTGGGGAAGTCTGTCGGTGGACGTGCGGCGCGGCGTCATTGTCTCGAACTACAATATGTTCCCGAGCTATACGGTGCTGGTGCCACGCGCTGTAGACGATGCCTTGGGGGTGTTTGACCTGAGCGATCCCCGCTACCGGGGACCCGGCCCCGGCAACAATCGCCCACAAGCCGGCTTGCCTTACGGTGTCTCGGCTAACCAGGGCTGGGTGATGCCAACGGGAGTGCTCTGCAAGCAGCCTCCTTACGGCGGTATCCGCGCGATCGATCTGGCGACAGGCAAGACGTTGTGGGATCACCCGTTTGGCACAGCGCAGCGCAACGGTCCTTGGGGGATTCCATCAATGCTGCCCTTCAGGATCGGCGTGCCGAATAATGGCGGCCCGGTGACGACAGCCAGTGGTCTTATCTTCATCGCTGCGACGACGGATGATTTTATCCGTGCCATTGATCTCAAGACCGGCAAGACCGTGTGGGAAGATCAGCTTCCCGCAGGCGGGCAGGCCGCGCCGATGATCTATGAGCAAAATGGCAAGCAGTACGTTGTGATTATGGCGGGTGGTCACCACAGCATGTTGACGCCGGCCGGCGATTACCTGATCGCCTATACGCTTCCCGATAAACATTAAACGAGGGCCAGAGCGGTCGCATTGGACCGCTCTGGCGCAAGCCGCGTTAGTGGAGAGCGGTGAGCAGGCGTGTGCGATCCAGCCGCGTTGATCATCAAGAGCGCGCCAGACTGAAGATGAGTTGTTGACGCGCCTGCTGGCTCGGCGGCGCCATGTCGCTGCAGGGTCGTCTTGTTCGGCCGGGCCCAGGTCCTCCAAGCCAAATTCGCTTCCCTCATTGAAGCGGTCGTAAATCGGTCTGGCTGGGAGCTAGCGCGACAGCTCTGCGCCACATTCCTGCTTTAAGGAACGAGAACAGCCGCTCCCTGGAAGCGCCCGGCGCGAAGGTCTGCCAGCGCCTCGTTGGCGCGCGCCAACGGATAGATTGTTGTCGTCGTTTTCACACCCGCCTGTGGCGCGATGCGAAGAAATTCCGTTGCATCGTCGCGTGTGAGATTGGCGACCGAGACGAGCTGCCGTTCTTCCCACAAGATGCTGTAGGGAAATGCCGGGATGTCACTCATGTGAATGCCGCCGCAGACGACGCGGCCACCCTTGCGTACGGCGCCTAGCGCATTCGGCACCAACGCGCCGACCGGCGCAAAAATAATGGCGGCATCGAGCGGTTCCGGCGGGCTTTCGTCCGAACTGCCGGCCCAACGCGCGCCGAGCGAGCGCGCAAGTTCCTGCGCCGCCTCGTCGCCGGTACGCGTGAAAGCGTAAATCTCGCGGCCTTGCCAACGGCAGACTTGAGCCAGAATGTGAGCGGCGGCGCCGAAGCCATAGAGTCCGATCCTGCGGCCGTCTCCGGCGATGCGCAAAGAACGCCAGCCGATTAGGCCCGCACACATCAGCGGAGCGGCGTGGACAGGGTCATCGAATCCCGACAGCGGAAATGCGAAAGCGGCATCCGCCACGACATGGGTCGCGAAGCCGCCGTCGCGAGTGTATCCCGTGAAGAGAGGGTCATTACAAAGGTTCTCCCGATCAGACGCGCAATAAGGACAAATCCCGCAGGTGTGGCCGAGCCATGGGATGCCGACCCGCATGCCGATGGCGGGTGTGCTGACGCCGTCACCGAGCCGGTCGACAATGCCGACGATCTCGTGACCGGGAATGATCGGCAGTCTCGGATCG
The DNA here is from genome assembly GCA_036398335.1 of Afipia sp. GTDB lineage: Bacteria > Pseudomonadota > Alphaproteobacteria > Rhizobiales > Xanthobacteraceae > Afipia. The sequence continues at coordinate 4,924 of DASWQB010000307.1, forward strand.
GGTAAGTCGCCGTCGACGACGTGCAGATCGGTCCGGCAGACCGCGCAGGCTTCGACGCGCACCCGGATTTCGCCCGGGCCAGGCAGCGGATCGGGCCGATCTTCAAATACCAGCGGCCGTCCGATTGTGTGAAGGACCATGGCTTTCATGATTGCGATCTCTTGCGGACATTGGCGGTTTGAAGACGCAACTATTTTGCGGACCGGATATCTTGGCGAACGTCGTGAGGTTTACCTGGCTTCCATCCATTCTTCAGATTTTGCGCGATGTGCGGGCGTGGATCCACGATGATATTTCACAGCCGTTTAATCCAGATCAATGCCGATGGATGTCTCGACGCTAACGTAAGCGACGTGAATAAAATGGTATTCATACCTGGAAAGAGGCGAGACAATGGACATCAGGATTGCAGAGGATTTCTGGTCTACCCGTATGCTTCCGGAGGGCATTATTGAAAGCTGGGTCGCCGCGGATGGCGCGATCGTCAAGGTCGGCTCTCCTGTCGCGGAAGTTCGCATCGAAGGGTCGCTTCACGAGATACTGGCGCCGGCGAGTGGGCGTTTGGTGACCTATGCATCGGACAACGATATTATCGAACCCGGTTCGGTTATCGGACAGATTGCTTAAGTGGCGTCACTCCTGCGATGCAAGCGAACGCTTCAGCGACTTAAACGTCGTAAACGTTTTTGAAACGGGCATGCGCATTTTCGATATGTGTGCGCATGGCTTTTCCCGCGGCGTCGGGGTCGCGGCGGTGAAAGGCTTCCAGAATTCCGGCGTGTTCGACGACCGCGTCCTTCGTAACTTGCGCATAGAAGCGCAAGCGGAAAAGGTGCAGATGCACCCGCTGCTGCGTGATGATATTGTGGAACAGATCGTTCTGACTGGCCTTGGCGATGGCGGCGTGGAATCGAGCGTCATCCTGAGCGAACGCGTTATACGCGGAACGCGGATCGGTCAGCGCCGGCTCTTCCATGTCGGCCGCCAATTTGGCGATCTCGCTCAATTCCTGTTCCGGCATGAGGACGGCCGCTTTTGCCGCGGCTGTGGGCTCGATGAGAAGCCGCAATTCGCAGATGTCATCGAACTGCTTACGCGTAAGTTGCGGGGCAGCCCGGTAGCCCGACAGATGAACCTTTACGACGAGACCCTGGATCTCAAGCTGGCTTAACGCCTCCCGGATTGGAGTTTGCGAAACTCCAAGCTGGCGCGACAGCTTGTCGACGCTGATGCGCTCCTCGGGTTTGATTTCGAGCGACATGAGATTTTTGAGCAGCACATCGTAAACCTCGACACCGAGCCGGATCGGCTTTGTTATTTGATATGTGCTCGTCATGTAATGTCCGAATGGATCGTTGCGAGAAAGATTTTCTCTATAATGGAGCTGAGGTCAATGCGCGGAGGCAAGTGAATGAGCGCGGGCGGCTCGCTCTCTGGCAGCCTTAGAGGATGATTGATGTCGATCATGGCAAATCCTTAGGTCTCGGCCGTATTGTCCCGGCTAGCGCGACATCAGCTTCAGCGCGTCGGCGAAGAAATCGATTCCCCCAAAATTTCCGGACTTCAAGGCGATAAGCATATCGCCACGATCGCCGCCGATGGTTCGGAGCACAGGCACACCCGGGGCGATCTCGGGACCGAGCTGAAAGGCTGGAATTCGCAGCCGGTCCACGACAGCGCCGGAAGTCTCCCCACCGGCGACCACCAGCCGGCGTACACCGCGTTCCACCAGGCCCTCGGCAATCGCAGCCAGCGACTGCTCGATGGCATGTCCGGCTGCCTCGCGGCCGTGCAGTGCCTGAAGGCGCGAAACTTCGGCCGGAGCGGCGCTGCTTGAAATCAGGACGGGACCTTTTGCGATCCGCGCCGCGGCCCAATCGAGTGCGTGGCTTGCTTCCGCCATCCCGGCGACCAGTTGTTCGGCTGCCAGCCTGAGCACCGGCATGGTCTGTTCAGCCCGTGCGATCTGTTCCAGCGTGGCCTGCGAGCAGCTTCCCGCAATGCAGGCGGCAAGCCCTCCGACGGCGGCTTGTGGGACTGCGCTCGCATCGGTTCGCTTGACTTGGCCCGCAGTGACAAGGCCCCGGGCCAATCCGAGGCCGAGGCCGGAAGCGCCGATGGAGACGCGCGTGCCGAGCGCGGCGGCGCCGATGGATTCCAGATCGCGTTCGAACACCGCATCGGCAATCACGCCGCGGATTCCCTCCGCGCCAAACTCAACGAGCTTAGAGCGGATGGCCGCCGGTCCGCGCGCGATCAAAGCAAGATCGGCGAGGCCGACACCGGCGCTGCTCTGGCGTGCCAGCACGCGAACCAGGTTTGAGTCGCGCATCGGGTTAAGAGGATGATCCTTGAGCGGACTCTCGTTGAGCGGCACCGATCCGACGAACAGATGCCCCTGATAGACGGTTCGCCCGGTTTCTGGAAACGCGGGCGTAACAAGCACCACCGCTTCGCCGGCATCAGTGCTGAGCGCGTCGAGGACCGGTCCGATATTGACTTGATCGGTGGAATCGAAGGTTGAGCAAATCTTGTACATGACGTGGTCGGCGCCGTGCGCTCTCAGCCATCTGTCGGCATCGCGGG
>DASWQB010000308.1:0-4394 GCA_036398335.1 Afipia sp.
TGCTCATTTTCGCGATGAGCACCTGGCAGATGACATGGATCACCAAGGATTACGATTTCCGCGAATTGCTGCTGCCGCAGATTTTCCGCGGCGTCGGCATCATGCTGGCGATGATCCCGGTCAACAACATTGCGCTCGGCACGCTGGCGCCGGCGATGATGAAGAACGCCTCGGGCCTTTTCAACCTGACGCGCAATCTCGGCGGCGCGGTTGGTCTTGCCGTCATCAACCAGGTTCTCAACGATCGTACCGACCTGCATATCGATCGCCTGCACGACCGGATGAGCTGGGGCAACGGCGCGGCTGTCGATCTGCTCAAGATGCTGACGCAGAAGTTTCAGGGCATGGGCGATGCCGCACTGATGGCGATGAAGGAATTGTCGCTGATCGTGCACCGGCAGGCCACGGTGATGGCGTTCGGCGATGCATTTTACATGCTGACATTCTTCTACGTCGGACTCACCGTGCTGGTGATCTTCGTCAGCAAGCCGAAGCCCGGCGCGGCTGCCGGCGGCGGCCACTAAAAATGGTGCCTTGGAATTGGAGAGGGGTCCGGCGTGTTCGCGCCGAACCCCTCATTGGTCCACATGACATGTCACGTCGTTTTAATGACGTGTTCATGCGGTTGTCAGCCAGCCTGTAAGCCGGGTTCTGTAGGGCCCGAATGATTTGCACCACGCGGACGTGACGGCCATTCCTCTGGGACGCCGATTACCCGGCGCCTCAAGCAACCTACCCGGACAGCGAGCCTGACATCGCCCCGCGGAGTTATCGTTAAAAACGAACTCGCCGCTATGCCGTCCCTATTCGGTCTTGCTCCCGGTGTGGTTTGCCATGCCGCTTCCATTGCTGGAGGCGCGGTGCGCTCTTACCGCACCTTTTCACCCTTACCTTCCGCCCGGTCTTTTCAGAACGGATGAAGGCGGTTCGTTCTCTGTGGCACTTTCCCTGGGGTCGCCCCCGCCGGACGTTATCCGGCACCGTATGTCGATGGAGCCCGGACTTTCCTCCCCCGCGACCTTTCGATCCTTGCGGGAGCGGCCGTCCGGCCGACTGACGCCTGATGACATGGCGCGTGATCGCGTGCACGTCAAGGCGCGGCCGCCATTAGCATCCCGTCAAAAGGCGAATTGGTGAAGAGAGTCCGTGATGGTGCCGGTTTCTTTCGGCAGGGCTTCCAGAAGCTGCCGCAGCGTCGTCAGTGTCGAATAATCGGCGATGCCATCCACCAGTTCGGGACGGAAGTGGCGCTGGAATGCGGCGACCGCATCCATGGTGGCGCCGTCATATTGCCCCGACGGCAAAACGCCATAGCCGTAATTGGCAAGGCCGCGCTGGAGCGACAACACCGGTTCGCCTGTCGCGCCCAGCATCTTGTGCTCGCTGCGAACGATGGGCGCCGGCTCAATCCAATGGCCCACGCCGGAATCCGCGAGCAAGCGCCAGGGGAATTTCTCGCCGGGGTCCTTCTTGCGTCCCGGCGCGACGTCCGAATGCGCCAGCACGCGGTGCTTGGGGATTTTCCGGCGCAGCGTGATGCCTTTACACAGCGCGATCACGGCAGCGATCTGGCGCAGCGGAAAATCCGGATAGCCTAGGTCGTGGCCGCGGTTGACGATCTCAATGCCGATCGACGCGGAATTGATGTCGCTCTCGCCGCGCCATGATGAGGTGCCAGCATGCCAGGCGCGTTGATCCTCTTTGACGCATTGAATGATGCCGCCGTCTTCCAGCACCACATAATGGGCGGAGACGTCGGTGCCTGCGATGGTCAGGCGGTCGATCGCGCTCGAGGCGTCCGCCATGCCAGTGTAGTGCAGCACAATCATATCCGGCGCGCGGCCGTCCTTGCGGGCGTTGAAATTGGCGGATGGCGTCACGCCGGAGACGACGGACGAATCCGGTAGAAAGCTCGGCATATCGTTCTTGAACCTTGGAAGGGGCGGATTGCGCGCCGCGGGCGGGACGAATCCGAGGGAGGCTGGTGAGAACGACATGTGGCAACCAATCCAGGCGACAGAGCGACGACACTTCGATACCTCTGTCACTATTCTGTCAGATGCCGGTTCCCGCAATTGGAGGTGTCATGAAACCGGCATTTATCCACACGCTATGCGCGCATGGCACAACTGCGCTGCTGTCAGAACGGTCCGGCGCATTTGCCATTGTCAACGATTCTTTAACGATAATTACCGCTACTGAAGGGTGAAGAATCGCGCTGAAATTTGAGTCAGCCGCGGTTCCAATGGTGCGCGAATCCGATGGTAGGCCACAAAATGACGGCGGAGAGCAACGCACGCCATGTTCCCGTTCTTGGCCGCGAAGCCATCGCGTTTCTCGCCCCGCATGAGGGTGGCGTTTATATCGACGCAACCTTTGGCGCCGGGGGATACAGCCGCGCCATTCTCGATATTTCCGGCACACGCGTGATCGGCATCGACCGCGACCGCACCGCCATCGCTGAAGGCTTCGATTTGGTCGATAATTCCGAAGGACGGCTGACGCTGGTCGAGGACCGTTTCTCAAATCTCGAGGCGATTTGCGCCGCGCAAGGCACGGACAAGATCGACGGCGTGGTGATGGATATCGGCGTCTCCTCGATGCAACTCGATCGCGCCGAGCGCGGCTTTTCGTTCCGCAATGACGGCCCGCTCGATATGCGGATGGGGTCGAACGGCCCTTCCGCTGCTGACGTGATCGCGAAAGCCTCGGAAGCCGATCTCGCCAACGTCATCTATATCTTTGGCGAGGAGCGTCACTCGCGCGCCGTCGCGCGGGCCATTGTCAAGGCGCGGGGCGAGGCGCCGATCACGACCACAAAAGCGCTGGCCGACATCGTCTCGCGAGTGGTGCGCGCCAAGCCTGGCGAAATTCATCCGGCGACGCGGACGTTTCAGGGCCTGCGGATTTTCGTCAATGAAGAGCTGGACGAGTTGCATGCCGCGCTGATGGCGTCTGAGCATGTTCTGAAGCCGGGCGGGCGGCTGGTGGTGGTGTCATTCCACTCGCTGGAAGACCGCATCGTAAAGAACTTTCTGAACGAGCGGGCAACACGTGGCGGCGGCTCGCGGCACCTGCCGGAAACGGACAAAGCCGAGCCGAGTTTCGAGCTTTTGGCAAAACGCCCGGTCACGGCGGATGGCGGCGAAGTGTCCGCCAATCCGCGCGCGCGTTCGGCAAAGCTGCGCGCCGCGCAGCGCACGCAAGCCTCCGCACATGTTGAAGATGACCCGTTCGGCTGGCCGACATTGGCGCGCGTGATGAAGGGAGGGCGGCCGTGAGGATCATCCATCTTTTCGTCATCTGCGCGCTCGTGTTTGCCGCAGCCTATGTCTACCGCATCAAGATGGAATCGACGGTGCAGACCGAACGCGTTATGCGTCTTCGCGCCGACATCCGCGAAGAGCGCAACCAGATCGCGGCGCTGCGCGCCGAATGGTCGCAGCTCACTTCGCCACGCCGTTTGCAGGGGCTTGCGGAGCGCCATCTGAAATTAAGACCGATCGAAGCCGCGCAATTCGATCAGCTCAAAAATCTGCCGCCGCGTCCGCCGAGCTTCGCCAAGCCTGACGATCCGGACCCTCTTGGCACGATGATCGATACCGTGGCCGGCGACAGCGCCGGCAATGACACCACCGGCTCCGTGCCGCAGCAGGAGAGGCCGCGGTGACGGATCACGTTCTTAATATCGCAAAGCCGACGGAATCGCTGCGACAGCGGCTGATCCGCACATTGCTTTACGGGCAAAATGTCGATCGCGCCGCCAAAGCACGTGCACGCGTCGGCCTTGCCATTCTCGCATTTTCGTTTGTCTTCGCGATCATCGCCGCGCGGCTGATGATGTACGCCATCATCGGCGACAGTCACGGGATGCGCCGTGCCGCCTCGCAAGATGCCATCGCCACGGCGCGCCCGGATATCCTCGATCGCAACGGTGAAATTCTGGCCACCGATGTAAAGGCGTCTTCGCTCTTCGCAGAGCCGCGCAAACTGATCGACAAGGACGAGGCTATCGAGCTTCTGACCGCGACGTTGCCGGATCTCGACACCGGCGAGGTGCGTGACCGCCTGTCGTCGCGCAAGGGTTTCGTGTGGCTCAAACGCGAACTCTCCTCTCAGCAGCAGCGCGACGTGTTCAAGCTCGGTCTGCCGGGTGTCGGCTTTTTACGTGAAAACAAGCGCGTCTATCCGACCGGGCCGGAAGTCTCCCATCTCATCGGGCTTGTGAACATCGACAACCAGGGCATCGCCGGTATCGAGAAATGGCTCGACGGCAACGGTCTTGCGGATTTGCACCGCGCCGGATTCGCGACCGACCGCCAGCAGGAACCGATCCAGTTGGCGGTGGATCTGCGTGTCGAGCATGCGCTGCGCGATGAACTCTTGAAGGCCAA
>DASWQB010000309.1:0-1549 GCA_036398335.1 Afipia sp.
TGAATTGACGGCCGTTATGGCCTCCCTCCCCCAAGCAGCGAAGCTGCGCAGTGGGGAGGGTCCGCCGATAGGCGGGGGTGGGGTGCCTCCGCAAACTCCGGAGTTTGTGGAAGCACCCCACCCGTCCGGCCTTCGGCCGGCCACCCTTGTAACTTGCCGATCGCCGTTTCTGCTAAGCTTGGCAGCGCGGTGGCAGGCGGAAGACCGGAACACCCGAGGGACACCAAGCCCGTTGGGGAGCAAGGGTCTTCGCCTGCCGTTCCATCGAACCCGAACAGTCGCTTGGGCCGCTTTGCGAGCCCGCTTGCGCAAGGATGGGATCAGATGGACGCGATCTATATTGGCATCGATGTATCGAAGGATCGGCTGGATGTGGCGTTATACCCGGCCGGCGAGAGTTTTGCGATTCCCCGCAATGGCGCGGGGATCGACGAACTCATCGAACGGCTGCGGGCGATATCGCCACGCTTGATCGCGATCGAGGCCACGGGCGGCTTCGAACGGATCGTGGCGGCAGGGCTCGCCGGGGCGAAACTGCCGGTGGTGGTCGTCAATCCAGCCTATGTGCGCTCCTTTGCCGATGCTCTCGGCAAGCGCGCCAAGACCGATCCGATCGATGCCTATGTGATCGCGCATTATGCCGAGGCCGCCAAAGTGCAGCGACGCCCGCTGCCTGACGAGATGACGCGATTGCTTGCCGACCTGGTGGCCCGCCGGCGCCAGATCGTCGAGATGATCGCGGCGGAGAGCCAGCGCGCGCAGCGCGTCAGCAATCCGCGGCTGAAGAAGAGCATCGCCCGGCTACGCAAGGCCCTCGAAAAGGAGTTGTCAGAGTTGGACGACGACATCGGCGATCAGATCCGCGGGACGCCGGTCTGGGCCGAGAAGGAAGATCTGCTGGCCTCGGTCCCCGGCATCGGTCCGGTGATTGCCCGCAGCCTGATCGCCGAACTGCCCGAGCTCGGCACGCTCGACCGTCGCCAGATCGCGGCTCTGGTGGGCCTGGCGCCCTGGACGCGTCAGTCCGGCAAGTGGCGTGGCAAGAGCTTCATCGGCGGCGGCAGGGCCAAAGTGCGCAGCGCGCTGTTCATGGGGGCGATGGTCGCAGCACGCTTCAACCCTCAGCTCAAGCTGTTCCGCGACAAGCTCGTGGCGGCCGGCAAGCCCAAGCTCGTCGCCATCATCGCCGTCGCCCGAAAGCTGCTCACCATCCTCAACGCCATCCTCCGGGACAAAACGCCATGGCAGCCCAAAAACGCTTGACCCGAAAGACAGTCGCTCCCCACGGCGCGGCTGCGCCGCTTGAGGGAGGGATAGAAAGAAAGCTCTGAGGTTTCGACGTGACCAACTTGACCAAGACTGAACCCGGCGTCCTCGACCTGCTCCGGCAGTTCAAAATCAACAGCGCAGCAGCCTATCACTACGCATCCGGGCGCCTCGCACAGGCCAAGGCGATGGAGCCCGTCCTCAGGGCCTTCGAGGTGCTGCCCACCGACACCGCGCGAAAACCGGGGCCACTGTCCGGCATTCCCGTCGCCATCAAGGACAT
>DASWQB010000310.1:0-4674 GCA_036398335.1 Afipia sp.
GCGGAATTCTTCGAGTCCATGAACACTTAAGACGAACACCCGATCGCGGGTTTTAAACTGCTTGCGGAAATGCCCGACCATGCGCCGGGCATTTTTCTTTTGAGTTCAGGTTGTCGGCATCGCCGGTCTGCTCGTTACCAGAGCGATCAACGCATCCGGCGCAGTGACAGGCAGCGAACAAGTCATGCCCCGGCAAACAAAAGCGGCTGCGCCACTGGATATTTGCAGCTTTGCCCGCGCCGGATGATCGGGCGGCAGCGCGCCAGCGTTTGGTGCGTGCAGCACGATGGCATTGGTGAACGGCAGTTTTCGCGCGGCGATGAGCAGCGCGTCGGCTTCAGCGCCCTCCCCGACCACGACGATCTCCGCGCCGGTGAGAAACAGATCGAGCCCGTTCAGCAACGACAGATGCCCGAAGACATTCTCGGCGGCCTTGGACAGCATCGTCGCAAACAGCGCATGAATTTTCCGCCGCCATACCTCATCGCCGGTCAGCACCGCGAGCCGCACCAGATTTTGTGTGATCAAGCCGGTGTGGTTTGGAATCGCATCGTCCACCGTCGAATGCGGACGGATAATCAAACCCTCTGCATCGTCAGCGGTAAGAAAATAGCCGCCGTGATTTTTGTCGGCGTAATGGGTGTCGAGCGCGCTCTGCCAGCCGAGCGCTTGTTGCAGGAATGGCGTCTCGCCGGTTGCTTCATACAAAGCGAGCGCGGCGCGAATCATCGCCGCGTAGTCCGAAGCCAGGCCCGGCAGCAGCAATTTGCCCGCACGCCAGGAATGACCGAGCCGATCGCCGCGCGTCATGGTGCTGACAACAAAGTTGAATGCAGTTCGCGCCGGCGCCAGCCATTCGGGCTTGTTGAAGGCAGTCGCTGCATGGGCCAACGCCGCGATCATCAGCCCATTCCAGTCAGCGAGAATCTTGTCGTCCAGGCCGGGTCGCACCCGTTTGGCGCGGGCGGTGAACAGCACGTCACGCATGGCGGCAAGCTGCTCGGCCTCGATCGTTGTATCGTCGCCGCTGACGAGGCGGTTGAGAATGTTGTGGCCCTCGAAGTTGCCCTCGGCGGTCACGTCATATTTGGCGGCGAAGAAAGTCGCGTCGTCGGTGCCGAGCAGGTGTTCGATCTCCTCCTGCGACCAGACATAGAACTTGCCCTCCTCGCCTTCGGAATCGGCATCGAGCGAGGATGAAAACCCGCCCCCCGGCGTGGTCATCTCGCGCTGCAGCCAGCCGACGGTCTCAACGGCGCGTTCGCGATAAAGCGGGTTCGGCGCGCGCGCGTAGTCGAGCGCCAGCATATCGAGAATCTGCGCGTTGTCGTAGAGCATCTTCTCGAAGTGCGGCACCAGCCATTTGTCATCGACCGAATAGCGCGCGTAGCCGCCGCCAAGATGATCGTAGATGCCGCCCTGGCTCATCTGTGTCAGGGCGAGCGATGTGCTGATAAAAAATCGTTCGTCGCCGGTTCGCGCGCCGGCCCGCCACAGAAATTCGAGCATCGAACATTGCGGAAATTTCGGTGCGCCGCGCAGGCCGCCATTCACCGGATCGGTCGCGCGTGCGATCGACGTTGCCGCGTTGTTCAGTTCGGCCGGTCCGAAGGATGCGGCGTCCGCGCTGGCGCGGCGTGCGAGATGTTGCACCAGCGCGCTCTTGTTCTTGACAATCTTGTCGGGCTCGTCGCGAAACACCCGCGCCACCTCGCGCAGCACATCCACGAACGCGCCGCGGCCATATTGCGCTTTTTTTGGAAAGTATGTCCCGCCCCAGACCGGCCCGCCGTCGGGCGTCAGAAACATCGTCAGTGGCCAGCCGCCCTGCTCGCCGAGCGCATGCAGTGCGTTCATGTAAATCTGGTCGATGTCGGGCCGCTCCTCGCGATCCACTTTGATCGATACGAACAGCTCGTTCATCACCTTCGCGGTGTCTTCGTCCTCGAAACTTTCATGCGCCATCACATGGCACCAGTGACAGGCGGCATAACCTACCGAGAGCAGGATCGGCTTATTGCTGCGCTTGGCCTCAGTGAGCGCCTCCGGTCCCCATGGCCACCAGTCGACCGGATTGTGCTGATGCTGCAAAAGATAAGGACTGGTTTCGTCCGCAAGCTTGTTTTTGTGCGTCGCAGCATTTTTCATGTTGCACCCAATTTATTAATGATGCGGCGCACAAATTCGGCAAATCGATAGGTCGTCATCGATCCAAACAATTTTGGTTGCCTGCGAAGTTTCCCTCGAACAAATAAGCCTTGAATAAATAAGCCATGCATCCCCAAGAGCAAACCATCTACGCGCTCGCCTCAGGCCGGCTGCCCTCGGCCATCGCGATTGTGCGCGTGTCAGGACCGAAGGCTTCGTTCGCCCTGGAGTCGCTGTGCGGGCGATTGCCGTTGCCGCGCGTGGCGACTCTGGCGATGTTGAAGGCGCCTGACGGCAACGCGATCGATGAGAGCGTCGTGCTCTGGTTTCCCGGACCTCACAGCGCGACCGGCGAAGACGCCGCTGAATTTCAGATCCATGGCGGCCGCGCTGTGATCGCCGCTGTGTTTGATGCGCTCTCACATATCGATGGCATTCGCCCTGCCGAGCCGGGCGAATTCACACGCCGCGCGTTCGAGAACGGCAAGCTCGATCTGACTGAGGCCGAAGGTCTTGATGATCTGATTCACGCTGACACCGATCATCAGCGCCGCCAGGCGTTGCGACAGCTCAAGGGTCTGCTGGGCGACAAAGCCGATAGCTGGCGCAGACAGATCATCGATGCCTGCGCGCTGATTGAAGCCGGGATTGATTTTTCGGACGAAGGTGACGTGCCGCAGGAATTGCAGGCCCATGCGATGCGCAAGATTGCAGCGCTGAAAAATGAAATCGAAAAAACCCTTGGGGCATCGGCGCGAAGCGAGCGTCTGCGCGATGGGGTGATCGTTGCTATCGCAGGACCGCCGAACGCGGGCAAATCGACACTTCTCAATCGTCTTGCCCAGCGCGAAGTCGCGATTGTCTCGCCGCATGCCGGCACCACGCGCGACGTGATCGAAGTCCATCTTGATCTCGAAGGTTATCCGGTGACGCTGCTCGATACCGCGGGCGTGCGAGAGACGGACGATCCGGTGGAGCAGGAGGGCGTGCGCCGGGCCCAGCAGCGCGCGCGCGATGCCGATCTTGTTCTGTGGCTTGCCGATGCCGGTGGCTCCGTCGAAAGGCCGGCTCTCCAGAGCGAAAATCACGCGCCCGTTTGGCTGGTTCGAAACGAGGTTGATTTGATCGCCGGGCCCGGCAAAGGGTCCTCTCATCAGGCTTCCCAACTCGATATCTCTGCGCAACATGGCGCAGGAATTCCGGAATTGCTGGGCGCCCTGACAGCTTTTGCCCAAACCTATTTCGGCGCCGGAGAGATCGCGCTTATCAGCCGCGAGCGGCATCGCGTACTTTTGCAGGACTCCCTCGATGCGCTGAAGCGCGCCGAACAGCTGGCGGGGCAGGGCGATGAACTGATTGCCGAGGAACTGCGGATCGCCGCCCATGCTTTGGGCCGGCTGACCGGGCGGGTCGACGTTGAAGATCTGCTGGACGTGATCTTTCGCGAGTTTTGCATCGGCAAATAGTGCTGTTTCACGTGAAACAACCGCGCCTTTCCCTCGTGTGTTTCACGTGAAACATCCGCGAAGGCACACCGTCCGTTTCACGTGAAACATCTTCGGCAATTCCTGCCAAGATCGTCTTTCGGCTTTGATATAGCCGGGATAGAACCGCGCCATGTCCAAGGCATTCGATGTCATCGTGATCGGAGGCGGCCACGCAGGCTGTGAAGCTGCGGCGGCATCCGCGCGCATGGGCGTCAAAACCGCGCTGGTGACGCACCAATTTGCCACCGTCGGGGCGATGTCTTGCAATCCGGCCATCGGAGGTCTCGGAAAGGGACATCTGGTGCGTGAGATCGACGCGCTGGACGGCTTGATGGGCCGCATGGCGGATGCCGGGGGCATCCAGTTTCGCATGCTCAACCGCCGCAAGGGGCCCGCCGTGCGCGGCCCGCGCGCGCAGATCGACCGCAAGCTCTATGCGCAGGCGATGCAGGCAGAGATTCACGCCACGGAAAACCTGACCGTGATCGAAGGCGAGGCGGATAATCTTGTCTTGAGCGATGGAAAGATTGCCGGAATCCGTCTGGGGGATGGCCGCGAATTCCCGGCGGGAGCTGTGGTCATCACCACGGGCACTTTCCTTCGCGGGCTGATTCATCTCGGCGAAAAAAACTGGCCCGCCGGCCGTATCGGTGAAGCGCCTTCGCTGGGCCTGTCGAAGTCTTTTGAGCGTGCGGGCTTCGCGCTCGGACGGCTGAAAACCGGCACGCCGCCGCGTCTGGACGGGACAACAATCAATTGGTCCGCCGTCGAGATGCAGCCCGGCGACGACCCCGCAGAACCATTTTCCGTGATGACGGACAGGATCACCACGCCGCAGATCGAATGCGGGATTACCCGCACTACGCTGGCGACCCATGAGATCATCCGCGCCAATGTTCATCGCTCGCCGATGTATTCCGGCCAGATTACTTCGACAGGCCCGCGCTATTGCCCGTCCATCGAGGACAAGATCGTCCGGTTCGGCGACCGCGACGGGCACCAGATTTTTCTGGAGCCGGAGGGCCTAGACGACGGCACG
>DASWQB010000311.1:0-5563 GCA_036398335.1 Afipia sp.
CGCCGGTTTATCTCAGTCCGCCCGATGGCGGTGCTGCGTTCGCCAATGGCAGCGTCGATGCCTGGGCCGTATGGGATCCCTATTTCTCGATCGGCGAAGTGAAACAGCGGGCGCGCGTCCTTGCCAATGCTTCGGACATCACCAAGACAAACGCCTTCTTCATCGCCAACCGCGATTTCGCCAAAGATCACGGTGCAACGCTTCGGCAGATCAATGAGGCCGTCGCGGGTGCCGCAACATGGGCAGAGGCGCACCGCGACGATGTCGCGAAATCCCTGAGCGCCGTGACCGGTGTCTCGCTCGATATCCAGACCATCGCCGCGAACCGCTCGTCCTTCGCGATCGGTCCGGTGACGGACGATATCGTTGCCACGCAACAGGCTCTCGCAGACCGCTACTTCAAGATCGGCCTCATTCCCAAACCCATCGTTATTCGTGAAGCGGTCTGGAAGCCCAATCAGGCTTGAACCGGGCACGCAGCAATTCCAGTCAACAAAGGGGACTTCGCATGACCACACGCCGCAGAATTCTAGGTGCCGTTCTCGCCGTATCGCTCGCATCGGCTCTGTCCTTGCCGGCGCAGGCGCAGGAAAAGACGGTCCGCATCGGCTTTCAAAAATACGGCAAGCTCGTTTTGCTGAAAAGCAAAGGCACGCTCGAGCCGAAGCTGAAGGCGCTTGGCTATAACGTCGTCTGGACGGAATTCCAGTTCGGTCCGCCGCTGCTTGAGGCGATCAATGTCGGCGCGATCGATTTCGGCAATACCGGCGAGACGCCGCCTGTCTTCGCGCAGGCCGCAGGCGCGCCGATCCGTTACGTCGCCTATGAGCCGCCGGCGCAGAAAGGCGAGGCGATTCTCGTGCCGAAGGACAGCGCGCTGAAAAACGTGACCGAACTCAAGGGCAAGAAGGTCGCGGTGGCCAAGGGTTCAAACGCGCATTATCTGCTCGTGAAGGCGCTTGAGAAAGCCGGCGTCAAGTATGAAGACATCACGCCCGTGTTTCTCGCACCTGCAGATGCGCGCGCTGCCTTCGAAAGCGGCGCCATCGATGCGTGGTCGATCTGGGATCCGTACCAGTCCGCCGCCGAAACCACGCTGGGTGCGAAGACTCTGACCGACGGCACCGGCATCGTTCCCAATACGCAGTTTTACCTGTCATCGCAAAAGTTCGTCGAGACCGAGCCCAAGGTGCTCGACGTGATTCTCGAGGAACTGCGCGGCGTCGATGCCTGGGCCAAGTCCGACATTCATGCCGTTGCCGAGTTGCTCAGCCCCGCGGTGGGCCTGCCCGTGCCTGTGATCGAGACGGCATTGAAGCGGCAGTCGTACGGCATCAAGGCGATCGACGATCAGGTTCTTGTCGATCAGCAGAAAATTGCGGACACACTCTTTCAGCTGAAGTTGATCCCGAAGGAAGTGCGCGTATCCGAGATCGCACGGAAGTCCGGATCATGAGCGCATCCAAGAACGTGAGCGTTCTTTGGTTTCTGCCGACGCACGGCGACAGCCGTTATCTCGGCACAACCATCGGCGGGCGCGATGTGAACTTCAACTATCTGCGCCAGGTTGCGCAGGCGGCGGACCAGCTCGGCTATTACGGCGTGCTGCTGCCGACAGGGCGAAGCTGCGAAGATTCATGGGTTGTCGCTTCAAGCGTCGCGCCATGGACAGAGCGTCTGCGTTATCTCGTGGCCGTGCGCCCGGGTTTGCAGTCACCGAGTGTCGCCGCGCGCATGACCGCGACGCTGGATCGTGTCACCAATGGACGCCTGCTTATCAATGTCGTCACGGGCGGCGATCCGGTCGAGAATAAAGGCGATGGCGTTTTTCTCGATCATGACGAGCGTTACGCCGTCACGCGCGAATTCCTGAACGTCTATAATGATCTGTTGTCAGGCAACACCGTCAATGTGCAGGGCAAGCACATCTCCATCGAAGATGGCCGGCTGCTGTTTCCTCCGGTGCAAACGCCGCGTCCGCCGCTGTATTTCGGCGGATCGTCCGATGCCGGCATCGATGTCGCGGTCGACACCGTCGACAAATATCTCACATGGGGCGAACCGCCGGCGCAGGTGGCCGAGAAGGTCAAGCGCGTCAAGGCCGCTGCCGAGAAGCGCGGACGTCAACTCTCTTTCGGTATCCGCCTCCATGTCATCGTGCGCGAGACCAACGAGGCGGCATGGAGCGCGGCGGACGGCCTCATTCAATACGTCACCGATGAGACGGTGACTTCGGCGCAAAAAATTTTCGCGCGCATGGATTCGGTTGGCCAGCAGCGCATGGCGCAGCTCCACGGCGGACGCCGGGACAAGCTCGAGATCAGCCCGAATCTATGGGCGGGAGTGGGTCTTGTGCGCGGCGGCGCGGGCACGGCGTTGGTCGGCGACCCGCAAACCGTTGCGGCGCGCATCAGGGAATATCAGGAGCTCGGCGTGGATACGTTCATCCTGTCGGGATATCCGCATCTGGAAGAAGCTTACCGTTTTGCGGAGCTGGTGTTTCCATTGCTTCCGCTTGAGAAGCAGAACGACAATACCTCGAAGCTTCGCGTCAACACCGGACCGTTCGGCGAGACCATCGCCAACGATTTGCGTCCTCATAAACAGGCCTCGTCATCATGAGTCTTGTCGGCACCGCATCGCGAGAGCGGAAGTTTCGCATTCCGCGCCCGGACGGACTGACGCAGTGGATCGTGCCGCTGTCGATCATCCTGATCTGGCAGGCCGCATCGGCTGCAGGCTATGTGCCGGCGCGCGTGCTGCCGGCGCCAAGCGATGTCGCCATCGCGGGCTGGAAATTGCTGCTGTCGGGCGAACTGATCCGCAACATCTGGGTCAGCTTCTGGCGCGCCAGCGTGGGCTTTCTGATTGGCGGCAGTATCGGATTTGCGTTCGGTCTCGCCAATGGCTTGTCCGAACTCAGCAACAAGCTCACCGACACCACTTTGCAAATGGTGCGCAATGTGCCGCATCTGGCACTGATCCCGCTGGTGATCCTGTGGTTCGGCATCGATGAGTCCGCAAAGCTGTTTCTGGTCGCGCTCGGCGTGTTCTTCCCGATCTATCTGAACACGTTACACGGTATCCGCACGGTCGATCCGCAACTGATCGAGATGGGCCGCATCTATGGCATGACCAACAGCGAATTATTCCGCCGTGTCATCTTTCCCGGCGCGCTGCCGTCGATTTTCGTCGGCGTGCGCTTCGCGCTCGGCATCATGTGGCTGACCTTGATCGTTGCGGAGACCATCGCCGCGTCATCCGGTCTCGGCTACATGGCGATGCAGGCGCGTGAGTTTATGCTGATCGACATCGTGGTCCTCAGCATCCTGATTTATGCCTTGCTTGGAAAGGCCGCCGACAGCGCCTCGCGCCTGCTCGAGCGGCTCACATTGTCCTGGCATCCGGCATTTCAAAAGCACTGAGGCTTTGATGGAACAGTCTTTTCGTGTTCTTCCCACCAACGCGCAGCTCGTGAATTCCGTGGAGCTGATCGCACAGGCCAAGCAGGCTCGGTTCGTGCCGAAAGCACCGTCGCGCGGTCTTGGCCTGACTATTCGGGATTTGCGCAAATCGTTCGGCAGCAACCAGGTGCTGCGTGGCATCGATTTGCACATTCCGGCGGGACAGTTCGTCGCCATCGTCGGGCGCAGCGGCTGCGGCAAGAGCACGTTGCTGCGCTTGATCGCCGGATTGGACAAACCCGATGCCGGCGCGATCAGCTTCGGTGTCCAGGCCCGGCCGGAAGATGTCCGTGTCATGTTTCAGGAACCGCGGCTGTTGCCGTGGGCGCGGGTGCTCTCCAATGTCGAGGTTGGCCTTGGACGTGATCGCACCTCCAGCGACGCCAAGGCCCGCGCGGAAGAGGCGCTGCTGGAAGTCGGTTTGCAGGACAAGCGCGATCAATGGCCCGCTGTTCTCTCCGGCGGGCAAAAGCAGCGCGTCGCGCTCGCGCGCGCGCTGGTCAGCCATCCGCGCGTGCTGGCCTTCGACGAACCGCTAGGGGCGCTCGACGCGCTGACACGCATCTCGATGCAGCGGCTGCTGGAGCGCGTCTGGCAGGATCAGGGCTTTACGGCGATCCTCGTGACGCATGACGTCGCGGAGGCGGTAGCCTTGGCGGACCGCGTGCTGGTGATCGAAGAAGGGCGGATCGCACACGATGTCGATGTCGGTCTCGCTCGCCCGCGCCAGCGCGGGTCTGCCGAACTGGCGGCGCTGGAAGGATCGATCCTCGACGAACTCCTGGGAAGCAACGACAAGATCTGAGTTTGCGCATGGCTACCTCCGCTCACGACATCGAACAGGACATCGCTTCCGTGGATTTTCGCGCTGCGATGCGCCGCCTGTCTGGCGGCGTCAGCGTGATTACCGCCGGACGCGGACACGATATCACCGGCATGACGGTGACGTCGGTATCGTCCTTGAGTGTCGACCCGCCGACCCTTCTCGTCTGCATCAACCGCAATGCGTCATCCTGGCCGCTGATCCTGCGTCATCGGGCCTTTGGCGTGAACATTCTCGGCGCCGGGCATGTCGAGATCGCCGAACGCTTTGCCGGCAAGGGCGGGGTGAAGGGCGCCGAGCGATTTGCCGGCGCGCAATGGAGCACGCGAATTACGGGCGTGCCGCTGCTTGAGGGGGCTCTGGCGGCGATCGATTGCGAGGTTGAGGATGTCGTCGAGCGGCATTCCCACGGTATCGTCATCGGCCGCGTACTCGACACCAGAACGTCCGGCGACAATGGCGCGCTGGGCTATTGGCAGGGCGAATATGTCGCGATCGACCGGGACGTTGACGCCCTCAAGCTGGCCGATGTCAGCCTGCCGACACGCCGGTCATTGATTTCGGTGTGACGACCCAGCCTACATCGCGGGCGTGATTCCGTCACGGCCAACCAGAACGCGCGTGGCATCCGTCGTTCCGTCCGGCTTCTCTTGAACAGTCGCGACAATTTTTGCACCCGGCCGCAGCTCGGAGACGTCGCCCGGCTCGAACCTGACGACCGCCGTTTCGGGCGTAATCACGAAAGTCTTTTCGCCGTCTTTGTAGGTCACGGTCAGAACATCGCCGTCCGTGCTTTTCACGCGCTGCGCAGCCGCGCCATTTGTCATGCTGGAGTTCGGCCGCACGTCATAGGATCGGTAGCCCTCGTTCGTGCCGCGTGCCGATTCAGGGAAAACGTGAATCGAGATCGCGTCCTGGCGTCCGTCAGGACGAGGCTGGGCCGCGACGCCGACAAAAGCGTTCGCCGGTATCTCAGCAAGCGCGATTTTCTTAAGCCCCACAACGCCGATCTTGTCCCCGAAGACGAGATTCACGTCGGTGCCTTCGCGCGATCTTACGACGATCGTGTTGTTTTCCACCTTCTCGATCGTTCCGCGCACCCGTGTGGTTGGGAGTTGCTGCGCGAGCGCGGAAGTCAAGGAGAGAGCGAGAACCGCGGCGGTGCCGAACCCAAGCGGACCGGCAGAAATAAAGTGTCTCATCGTGATTGTCATTTCCGTATTCGAAAAATTAGCGCCTGGTGCGGCAGTGGATCTCTTGCGATGGCTCAGCAGTC
>DASWQB010000312.1:0-2718 GCA_036398335.1 Afipia sp.
CGCAATCCGACGCGGTGTTCGTGCCCTTCACCGCGCAGACGCGCATGAGCGGCATCGACACGGATTCGCGCTCGATCCGCAAGGGCGCGCTCGACGCGGTCCGCCGCTACGTCGACGAGAAGGGCGGCACGTTCCCCGACAGCGTGAGCGACAGCGCCGACTTCGTGGCCCGGCGTGGCGCCACGCCTCTCGTGGTGGTCGAGAGCACCGGCGACGCGGTGCGCGTGCTGGGCGTGATCGAGCTCAAGGACATCGTCAAGCCCGGCCTCAAGGAACGCTTCGGCGAACTGCGCCGCATGGGCATCCGCACCGTGATGATCACCGGCGACAACCCGATGACCGCGGCCGCCATCGCGGCTGAGGCGGGCGTCGATGACTTCCTTGCGCAGGCGACGCCAGAGGACAAGCTCAAGCTGATCCGTGACGAGCAGGCCAAGGGCAAGCTGGTGGCGATGTGCGGCGACGGTACCAATGACGCGCCCGCGCTGGCGCAGGCCGATGTTGGCGTTGCCATGAACACCGGCACGCAGGCCGCGCGCGAAGCCGGCAACATGGTAGATCTCGATTCCAATCCGACCAAACTGATCGAGGTCGTCGAGATCGGAAAGCAACTGCTGATGACCCGCGGCGCGCTGACGACGTTCTCGATCGCCAACGACGTGGCGAAATACTTCGCCATTATCCCTGCGATGTTCCTGGCGTTCTATCCGCAGCTCGGTGTGCTCAACATCATGCACCTCGCCAGCCCGCAAAGCGCGATCCTGTCCGCAATCATCTTCAATGCCCTGATTATCATCGCGCTGATCCCGCTCGCGCTCAAAGGCGTGTCCTACAAGGCCATCGGTGCCGGCGCGCTGCTTAGCCGCAATCTTTTGATCTACGGCGTCGGCGGCATCATCATTCCGTTTATCGGCATCAAGGCGATCGACCTCGTGGTTGTCGCCTTGCATCTGGCCTGACGCGTGATTCCGGTCATGCGAAATAATAAAGGAGACATGTCATGTTGAAAGAAATCCGTCCCGCGATTCTCATTCTCCTCGCGCTGACGCTCATCACCGGCCTGGCCTATCCGCTGGCGATGACAGGAATTGCCGAGGCGATCTTTCCGAAACAGGCGCAAGGCAGTCTGATCGAGCAGAATGGACAGGTAATTGGTTCATCGCTGATCGGTCAGGAGTTCAAGAGCGACGGCTATTTCCATGGCCGCCTGTCGGCGACCTCAGCGGCCGATCCGAACGATTCAACCAAGACCGTTCCCGCGCCTTATAACGCCGCCAATTCCAGCGGCTCGAATCTCGGGCCGACCAGTCAGGCGCTGTCGGACCGCGTGAAGGGCGATGTCGAAAAGCTCAAGGAGGAAAATTCCTCTTCGCCGGTTCCGGCCGATCTTGTGACAACCTCCGGGAGCGGTCTTGATCCAGATATTTCGCCGGATGCAGCGCTGTTTCAGGTGCCACGGGTTGCGAAAGCGCGTAAAATTTCCGAGGACAGTGTCCGCAAGCTTGTCGGTGAACAGGCGGCTGGCCGGTTTGCCGGATTGCTGGGAGAGCCGCGCGTCAACGTGCTGGCCCTCAATCTGGCTCTGGATCGCGTCGCTCCGAAGTAAAGCTGCGGCACGGCCACGGAATTGAGATTTGATGGCAAATAACGGTCAAGACGACAAGCGACCGTCACCTGAAGCTTTGTTGAAATCCGCGCGTCAGGAAACGCCCGGCGGACGCCTGAAGATTTTTCTGGGCGCCGCGCCGGGCGTCGGCAAGACCTTCGAGATGTTGCAAAGCGCGCATGCCCGGCTGAAATCCGGCACCGATATTGTCGTGGGAGTCGTCGAGACCCACGGCAGACTGGAGACGCAGGCATTGCTCGAAGGCCTCGAAGTCCTGCCGCGCAAGCACGTCAAGTACCGCGACCAGAGTGTCGACGAGATGGATCTCGACGCCCTGATCGCGCGGCATCCGCAAATCGCCATTGTCGATGAACTGGCGCATACCAACGCGCCTGGCAGCCGCCATCCCAAGCGCTATCTCGATGTCGAGGAATTGCTCAGCCACGGCATCGATGTCTATACGGCGGTGAACATCCAGCACATTGAGAGCCTCAACGATGTGGTGGCGCAGATCACCCATGTGCGCGTGCGCGAGACCGTGCCGGATTCGGTCATCGATCGTGCCGATGCCATCGAGCTGGTTGATTTGACGCCGGACGACCTGATTCAGCGCCTGCGCGAGGGAAAGGTTTACGTTCCCAAGCAGGCCGAGCGTGCTCTTCAGCATTATTTCTCGCCGGGCAATCTCACCGCGCTGCGCGAGCTTGCGCTACGCCGGACCGCCGAGCGCGTCGACGATCAGTTGCTCACCCATATGCAGGCGAATGCGATCTCGGGGCCGTGGGCGGCGGGTGAGCGTATTCTGGTTTGCGTGAGTGAAGACCCGCGCGCGGCGGGACTGGTGCGCTACACCAAACGTCTTGCCGACCGGCTCCACGCGCCCTGGACGGCGATCTCGATCGAGACCCGCCGCAGCCTTCAATTGAACGATGCCGAGCGCGATCGTCTCGCCGATACGCTGCGGCTTGCGGAAACGCTGGGCGCCGAGGCGTTGTCGATCCCGAATGTGGAACGCCGGATCACGGAAGATGTTCTTGAGTTCGCCCGCGCGAACAACGTCACTCATATCGTGGTCGGCAAGTCGACACGGGCGTGGTGGTTCGAACTGGCGC
>DASWQB010000313.1:0-39877 GCA_036398335.1 Afipia sp.
GGCAAGGCGCGCAAGATCGGCGGCTAAGAGGGCGGGCGGTCCGGATCGTAGTTCTGTCCTTGCATAAACGCCGGATGTCGCGTTCTTTATGTTCGCATGAGCCATCCATGGGCACATCGGCCGCCACACCTCAAAACTGAATCCAAGTTGTTCGGCCATCCGCTAGGCCTCACGTTTCTGTTCGGCACGGAAATGTGGGAGCGCTTCTCCTATTACGGCATGCGCTCGCTGCTCGTTCTTTATATGGTCGGGTATTTGCTAAGGCCCGACAGTGCGCGCGATGTCATCGGTCTGGAGGCGTTGCGCGGCGGCCTGGAAGCGATCTTCGGCCCCCTCAGCGATCAAGGCTTTGCTTCGCAAATCTATGGCTTCTACACCGGCTTTGCCTATCTCACCCCGATCCTCGGCGGTGTTCTGGCTGATCGCTTCATTGGGCGGACGGCGACCGTCGTGCTTGGCGCGTCGCTGATGGTCGCGGGTCATTTTATGATGGCATGGGACCGGATGTTCCTGGTGGCGCTGCTGGTGCTGGTGATAGGTGTTGGTACTTTCAAGCCCAATGTCACCACGCAGGTCGGCGAGCTATATGGTCCGGGCGACCGCCGTATCGATCGCGCTTATTCGATTTTCTATGTCGGAATCAATCTCGGCGCTTTTCTAGCGCCGTTGATCTGTGGCTATCTCGGCGAGCGTGTTGCATGGCATTATGGTTTTATCGCCGCGGGCGTGGGCATGACGGTCGGCCTTGCGACCTATCTGGCCGGACGCCGATTTCTGCCGAAAGCGCCTCCGGTGCAGCGCGTCGCATCGGATGCGGCGAGCCAAAGTCAACGCCGTGCGTCCTTCGCCAGCATGTTCATCCTGTTCATTCCCTCGGCGCTATGGTGGGCCGCCTATGAGCAGCAGGGCAACACCATCGCGATCTGGATTCATCAATCCGTTGGCCGTGATATAAACCTGCTTTTCTGGAAAGGTACGATTCCGGTCACCTGGTTTCAATCGTTCAATCCCATTCTCATTTTTCTCATTACGCCGATGCTGGTTGCCGCCTGGTCGCATTTTGCCAAAGCGGGCCGTGAGCCGACGACAATTGCGAAATTGACGACGGGATGCATTTTGCTGTCATTCGCTTACGCATTGCTTGCGGCGGTGGCCTGGGTGAGCGGCGCGAGCCCGATCAGTTGGTTGTGGCTGCTGGCGTTCTTTGTTCTGGTGACGATCGCGGAGCTGCACTTCTCGCCGATCGGAATTTCTCTGATGTCCTCGATCGCGCCGAGCGGCTCGCGCTCTTCGCTCATGGCGGTTTGGTTCACCAGCATTTTTGCCGGGAATTTTCTGGCGGGATATCTCGGCAGCCTATGGGAAAAGTTCTCACAGCCGGGTTTCTTCCTGATCGTGGCGTCGCTCGGCCTGGCCGGTGCACTGTTCACCATCGCCGTGCGGCCCTTGCTCGCCCGCACATTGCCCGCTTCTTCACGGGACACGGCGTAAATTATTGAATTTCATTAATCTTTCGCTAACTGGAATTCCTAACTCCCCCTCCATCAGTGACCTCTATAGGTATCTATGGAGGGTCAATGAATTTCGAAAAGGTTTTTCAACGAGGTGTCGGAATTGGCCGCCATCGTGTGGTTGCCAATGAAGATATTGCGGAAAGTACATTCGTGGTTCGGCGCGGTCCGATCCGCTGGCTTGTGCTGTGCGGATTTTTATTAATCGCGATGATTGCCGTCGGCACTGCGATTATCGTTGGAAGCTTCCGCGAACGCGCGATTCTCAACTCCAATCGTGAACTTGAAAATACGTTGCTTTTGCTCGCGCGTCATTTCGATCAACAGATCGAGGATAGTCAGGTCATCCAGAAAGATGTGATCGCCTATATCAAGACGATTGGGATCGAGACTCACGCGGACTTTGAAAACAGGCTCGCGTCGTCGAATGTCCATCAGATGCTCAATGGAAAAATTCGTGCGATGTCCTATGTCGGTGCAGTCAGTATTTTCAATTCTGAAGGGCAGTTGATCAATTCGTCCGGCTTGTGGCCCGTGCCAGATGTCAGCATCGACGATCGCCCATATTTTAGGAAGCTCCAAGCAGACCCCACGCTGGAACTGGTACTGGAGCCGGTGGTCAGCCGCGTCACCGGGGCCTGGACCACGGTGATCGCGCGAAAAGTGCGCAGCTCGAGCGGCGATTTTCTCGGCGTCGTTGTTCGTGGTGTCGAACCGAAATATTTCGAAAAATTCTTCGCCTCGCTGTCGTTCGGTGACAATTCCGCGATTTCAATGTTCCATCGTGATGGAACCATGCTGGCTCGCTATCCGCACGTTGAATCGATAATCGGCCGCAATTTTAGCGATGGCCCCATATTCTCGACGATCCTGCCGAAAGTCGACCGAGGCGCGATGCGGATGAAAAGTCCGGTCGACGGCGAAGATCGACTGGCGACGGTGCGAACTCTGCGGAATTATCCGATTGTTCTTATCGCGACGACGACGGTCGCTTCTGCGCTGGCCGATTGGCGAGAGCAGACCAGATTTCTGATTTTTGCTGCTGGCCTCTCGTCGCTCGTTGTCGCCGTATTGCTGTTCCTGATCGTGCGGCAATTGTTGCGGCAACATCGGCTTGTATTGCGCAGGCTGGCGCTTGAAAAGCACCGGCTGGACACGGCGGTCAACAATATGAATCAGGGATTATTGCTGTTCGACGCCTCGAAAAATCTCGTGATATGCAACGATCGATATCTCGAAATGTATGGGCTGTCGCGTGATGTCATCAAACCGGGTTCTACGTTCCGTGACATTATCGCCCATCGCAAGCAGGCCGGGAATTTCAGCGGCGATGTCGATGAATATTGTGACCGGATCACGCGTGACCTGCTGCCGGGACGGGTCATGGTTACCGAGACGCCGGACGGGCGCTCGATCCAGATGACGTTCCAGCCCGTCAAGGATGGCGGATGGGTCTCGACCCATGAGGATATTACCGAGCGCCGGCGTTCAGAGGCGCGAATTGCGCATATGGCGCATTTCGATGCCCTGACCGGACTGCCGAACCGCGCATTGTTCCGCGAGCGACTCGGTGAAATGTTGGCGGCTAACCCGCCAGGAACGCGGCTTGCCGTCCTTTACATCGATATCGATGAATTCAAGACCGTCAACGATTCGCTTGGCCATCCGGTGGGAGATGAGTTGCTTAAGGCTGTCGCGCTGCGTCTGAAGGATTGCATAAGCGAAATTGATCTGGTGGCCCGCCTGGGCGGCGACGAGTTTGCAATCGTTCACCGTGGTGGAGATACCACCGGCCTGACGGATCTGGTGATGAACGTGCATAAAGCCATCCGCGCGCCCTACGAATGTCTCGGGCATCATGTCACCACCGATGCCAGCATCGGCATCGCGCGCGCGCCCATGGACGGCACGACGCTGGACGGTCTGCTCAAGAACGCGGATCTGGCGATGTACGCCGCCAAGGCAGATGGCCGCCGGACCTACCGCTTCTTCCATCCGGACATGGACGCGCGTGCGCAAGCCCGGCGCATCATGGAGCTGGAGTTGCGGCAGGCGATGGCTGACGATAATTTCGAGATTTATTATCAACCGCTGGTTCGCCTTTCCGATAACGCGATCACCGGCTGCGAAGCCCTGCTGCGCTGGCGTCATCCCGAACGCGGAATGATTTCGCCAGATGAGTTTGTTCCGGTTGCTGAAGACACCGGCCTGATTGATCAGCTCGGGGCGTGGGTGCTGACCACGGCCTGCGCGGAAGCTGCGACATGGCCATCGAATATGAAGCTGGCGGTGAACGTTTCGCCGGTGCAGTTCAGAAATGATACCTTCGCGCTGAAGGTGGCAAGTGCACTGGCTTCGTCAGGACTTGGCTCGGGCCGGCTTGAGCTGGAGATCACTGAAGCGGTGTTGATCCGCGACGACGAAAAGGCGTTGGCGATTTTGCATCAGCTGCGTGAACTCGGCGTTAGGATTGCGCTGGATGATTTCGGTACCGGTTATTCATCGCTCAGTTACATACAGCGTTTTCCATTCGACAAGATCAAGATAGACCGCTGCTTCGTCGATGGCATCGAGAATCCGAATGGCTCGCTTGCCATTGTTCAAGCTGTCGTCAATATCGCCTCGTCGCAGCTTATGGATACAACTGCGGAAGGTGTGGAGACCGCGATCCAGCGCGACATATTGCGCGCGGTGGGCTGTACCGAAATGCAGGGATATTTGTTCAGCAAGCCAAAGCCTGCAGCAGAGATTCGGTCTCTGCTTGGGTCGCATCGTGGCAACAAGGCCAGCGTCGCCTGAGCTATTTCTTCTCCAGCAGCAGCTTGCCCTTGTCGCGGATCAGCGCCTGCGCTCCATTTGCGAGCCGGGCCAGAAGCCACGGCAGCGTGACCTCAAGGCGGACGTGATCGTCGGCGACATCGATATTGCCGCTCACCTGATGCGCCATCGCTGTAACGGCAAAATCGAGCCGGTCGCCGCTCCAGACTTCACGGTCAACCTTGACGATATTGCCGTATTGCTCGGTCACGCTGCCGAGGCCGTTTTTCATGCGGCGAACGGCTTCATCTTTTCCAAGATTATGCGGAATCGAAACGATCAGCGGTTTGGTCACGGCGCCCTCAATCTCTGACGGAAATAGCTCCCTTCTAGGTCATGTAGGACGCGCGCCGTGAAATGGAAGTTGCCCAAGAAATTTTGTTGCTTCGCACAACAAAATTGCCGTGTTGAAAGGACTTTCGTAGTCTTGCCTTTAAGCATTGCGTCCAAATAATTCCCGCGCGGGGGGAGGGAACCGATCGGGAATCGGCACAACGTCCGCGAGGCCGTCCGGCCTTTAGACCCCGGACGGCCTTTTCATTTTCGCGCTGCTCTAACAGCGGCCACAGGCAAATGCCGGAACAGGGTTGCGAAAGATAACCGCTTGTCCCCTGTTGAAGCCGCGAGGGATAAACCGGACACATCCACAGAACCTTCAAGAATACCTGCCGGCCACGCGCGGCCCTGATCGGAGAGCGGCGCAAGGTGGCGGCTGACAGCTACAATCACCGCATCCTTTTTGTAAACCCGAGCAAACGCGACGACATGATCGCGGTGAGGTCCATCGATATTGAGCAGCTCGTAATCGCCTTGCGTAAAAACCTCAGGCAGTTCGCGATGCAAATCGAGCAGCGTCTTGGTCCATGCCAGCTTGATACGGCCATCGGGCCACGACGCGACGAGCTCATCCCAGTCCGGTGCACCCAGCGAGGCAAGCGCAATACGCCGTGCGACGAAATCGACCGGCCGCCTGTTGTCCGGATCAACCAGCGAATAATCCCAGAACTCGGCGCCCTGGTAGAAATCCGGCACGCCCGGCATCATCGCCTTGAGCGTGATCTGGCTGAGCGAATTGCACGCACCGAGCATCGAGGTCTGCCTGGCAAACGTCGTCATGGAATCTAGAAATTCCGGCGCCTGCGCGGGATTCAGAATTTTCTCCAGAAATATCGCCACACCGTC
Source organism: Afipia sp. (assembly GCA_036398335.1). Taxonomy (GTDB): domain Bacteria; phylum Pseudomonadota; class Alphaproteobacteria; order Rhizobiales; family Xanthobacteraceae; genus Afipia. The sequence continues at coordinate 5,511 of DASWQB010000313.1, forward strand.
TTCGTAAGCGGCATGAGGATTAAGCCAGCTTGTCTCCAGTTTGGCCTCGCGGGCCGCTTTCAAGGCGTAGGCTTTCATGCGTTCGACGAATTCGGCGTCAATCTGGCGCGGCCACGCTCCAATAAGTGCCTGATAAAGCATATATTCAAACGCAGTGGATGGCGCGCGCATGGAGCCGTTGGTCGTTACATGCCGCGCGTTGAACGATTTCCATCGTCCCACCCGGCTGGACCATTCGCCTGACAGCTCGGACAGTGCAAGAATTCGCGCGCGGGCATCCTCGCCGCGTTTGGTATCATGAGTGGCTGTCGAATTCATGCCGTAGGGTGATTGCTTCACCCGCGCCTTCATCATCGTGTGGAAAGCATCAACCGAGAGCGCAGACGCGGATGGATCGCCGCCGACCTCATTGAGTGCGAGCAGGCGATGGTAACGGTAGAACGCGGTATCCTCGAGGGATTTGGCCATCATCGGCCCGGTGAACTGCTGTGCCTTGAAGGCAAAGCGGCGGATGCGCGGCTTGCCCGGCGCGGGCCGGGAGGGGCCTGCAAGATCAAGCGTCAGCGCGTCGCGCAGAAAATCGAACAGGCCCTCGTCGGCGTCGAACCATTCCTTACGAGCCTTTTCGATCGTGTCGCAGATCAGTTCGCGGTCTTTAGGTGAAGGGCCGGCGGAGGTGATGTAGGTGCGGTAGACCGGGAAATGCAGGACGTAGAGTTCGAACGCTTGCCGCAGGCTTTCGGCTGAAAAATCTCGCGTCGAATAATGTCCGCTCGCGATGCGCCCGAGCAACCGCGTCAGCACGGTGAACTCGCTGGCGAGCAGGGTTTCGAGCACGCGACGCTTGGCCGCTTCGAGCAAGGGCGTAAAATTGGGCGAGACATTGCTGGCCTGCCGCCATGTCCCATCCAGCGTTTCGAGTCCCTTACCATCGACAAGAAGCTGCGTAACGACGTTGAGCCATTCATAACCTGTCGTGCCGTGAACGCCGGCGAGTTTTGGCAATTCTTCTCCTTCACCGAGAATTTTCTCGATCAGCAGATAAAAAGGCTGGCGCGAATTGCCGCGTGCGTCACGGATCAGGCGCTGCAATCGCTGGCAGTATTGCGCGGGATCGCGCAGGCCATCGATGTGATCGAGCCGCAAGCCTTGCAGTTTGTCCTCCAAGATCAGTCGCTTGACGAGGCGGTGAATGCGCTCGAATGTTGCCGGGTCTTCTACGCGCAAGCCTGCGAGACTGTTGACGTCGAAGAAGCGGCGATAGTTGATTTCGCTGGTCGCCAGCCGCCAGTGGCCGAGCTTGAAGTGCTGGCGTTCCAGCAGCGAATGCAGCGCCTGAATTTGCGCCGTGTGGCCGGCCGCCGCGCGATAGGCGCTTAGTCCGCGCGCGATGACCGCCGCCGCGCCGGGAATTGCCATCAGCCCCGTCTTGAACGCCGGGGCCTCCGGCCGGTTCGGTCGTCGGAGCCCTTTATAATGAGCAGCATGTTCTAGAATTTGTTTGCCGGCGGCATCATCGTTCGCCCCCGCTTCGTTTACAGCCACACGCAATATCTCGCTGTAACGTTCTGGAGCGATCGGCAGCCGATGCTCGAAATACCAGGCCGAGAAGCTGCCTTCATTGGTGTCATAACGAAGTTCGATGTCCCCCTTCTCGAGCGCGCTGCCATAGGACGTGCCCAAGATCGGCAGCAGCACGCCGCCTTTGGCGCGATAGGGCAGCATGTCCCAATCGATGTCGAACGAGGCGGCGTGCGGCGAGTCCTCGCCCCATTCCAGCACGTCGAGCCACCAGACATTATCGGCGAAATGCACGCCCATATGGTTGGGCACGAAATCGAGGATCAATCCCAGATCGTTCGCTTTCAAAGTCTCGCTGAATCGCTCGAAACCGCCTTCGCCGCCGAGTTCCGGGTTAATGAGGTTGTGATCAATGATGTCGTAGCCATGCATGCTGCCCTTGCGGGCCTTCATTAATGGCGATGCGTAGACATGGGTAATGCCGAGCGATTTGAGATAAGGGGCGATCGCCGCCGCGTGGTCGAAAGTAAAGTCCGCGTTGAATTGAAGCCGATAGGTGGCGAGTGGAATGGCTGGAGGCATCATTGGCCCTCGATTGCCCAAACCACGCCCCATGGATTGAGATCGTCCCCCGCTTTGCCGAAGATCAGGTGGCTTTTTACCGCCGCATTCGGCAAAGAGCTCGTGATTTCGTGCGGCGACAAGTTCGCGCCCAGCCGTAATGTTCCGGTGCTGAGTTTCCATGACGCGGTGAGGTAGCCATTGTCCTGAACATTGGCATCGTCGAAGGCAGCGTGGTCGAGTCGCGGCACGATCTCCGCGCGGCGTATCGCCAGAAGGTGACGGACAAATTCGAGCCGGGCAGCGGCCGGTCTCGAATTCAATTCGTCCCAATTCAGTTTCGCCAATTCAAATGTGCGGACATCGAGCGGGTCAGGAATGTTGTCGCCAAATTTCTCGTAGGCGGTTTCGAATTCGCGGCGGCGGCCTTGGCGAACGGCGTCGGCGAGATCGCCGTGAAAGTCGCAGAAGAATGGAAACGGCGCCGTTGATCCCCATTCCTCTCCCATGAACAGCATCGGTGGCATGGGTGCGAGCAGCGTGATAGCAAGCGCAGCCTCGATCGCAGCGGGATGGACGCTGGCGACCAGCCGATCGCCCATCGCGCGGTTACCGATCTGATCGTGATTTTGGATGAAGTTGATGAAAGCGGTGGGCGGCAGTGCTTTGCTCGGTTCGCCGCGCAGCTTGCCACCGCGATGCGCGGAGGCTTCGCCCTGATACGCAAAGCCCGAGCCGAGTGTGCGCGCGATGCTTCGGCGTGGCTCCGGATAGTCGCGGTAATAACCGCCGTTCTCACCGGTCAGCAATACATGCCAGGCGTGATGATAGTCGTCGTTCCACTGCGCGCGATATTTTCCTGCGGGCGGATCGATGTTCGGATCGAGAATGCTGGCGCGATTGTCGTCGTTCTCCAGAACGAGATGAATTTCGCGGCCTGTTTCTTTCGCAAGCTCCCCTGCAGCCAGGCTCAGGTCGTGAAGGAGAGAAACATCGCCCGTCGCGACGATTTCATGAACGGCATCGAGCCGTATCCCGTCGAAACGATAATCGCGCAGCCATTGCATCGCACTGTCGAGCGCGAACCGGCGCACCTGCGGCGCGTGATAGTCGATCGCGTTGCCCCATGGCGTTTGCTTGCCGGAGAAAAACTGCGGTGCGTAACGGCCGAGATAATTCCCCTCCGGCCCAAAATGATTGTAGACCGCATCAAGCAGCACCATCAGCCCGCGCAGATGCGCCTCGTCGATCAGCGCCTTGAGGTCGTCGGGCCTGCCATAGCTGTGGTCAGGCGCGTACCACAAAACGCCATCATAGCCCCAATTGCAGCTGCCTGGAAAATCCGCCAGCGGCATCAGTTCGAGCGCGGTGATGCCGGTATCGACAAGATGATCGAGCAGCTCGATCATCGCGCGGTAGGTGCCTTCCTTCGTGAAGGTGCCGACATGGGCTTCCAGTATGACTGCTTCATTCCACGGCCGCCCGCGCCACTGTGTTGCTCGCCACCGATAGGCATTGTGGTCGATGATCTCGCTGGATCCTGAAATATCGTTTGGCTGGAAGCGCGAGGCCGGGTCGGGCACATCGAGTTCATCGTCGATCCGGAATTTATAAAGCGTGCCCGCTTGCGTGCTCGGCACCTCGACGCAGAACCATCCGTCCGCTTCGCGCTTCATCGGTATCTTGCGATCGAGCACGACATCGGCGCGCTTGGCGGCCGGCGCCCATAATCGAAAGACCGCGCCGCTTTGCGTCAGCTGCGCGCCGAACTCGCCTTCCGTCATACCGCCCCCGCGAAAGCGAGCACCGAGCGCGGCGGCGCTTGTGTCGTGCCGCCAGAAGCCAGCGTCAATGACGGCGTCTGGGTCTGCGTGGTGTCGAGCATGCAGCGCCATTCTTTATATTCGGGAAGTTTCGGCATCGTGCACGCGATGGCTTCAGGCGCCGCATTCAGCACGATATACAAAGGCTGCTGTCCGTTGCTTTGCGGGCCGAGAACGTAAGACAGAAAGCGCCCTTCCGGAAAATTCCAGTCGGCTTCCTCCATTTCTTCCGCTTCAGGCGTCAGCCACAACACGCCATAGGAGCCATCCGCTTTTCGGCCATCAACCCATTGCCGCGATTTGATCTGCGGAAAGAGATTGCGCAACGCAGTCATCTCGCCGATGAAGCCGCTCAGATCGTCTTCTTCTTTTCCAAGATTTTCCCAGCCGATCCAGCCGATCTCGTCGTCGTGGCAATAGGCGTTGTTGTTGCCGTTCTGCGTGTTGCCGACCTCATCGCCGGCGAGGATCAGCGGCACGCCCTGCGCAAGAAGCAGACATGCAAGCTGGTTTTTGCGAAGTTGCCGCCGCAGCGCAAGGATACCCGGATCGTCGGTTGGACCTTCGTGGCCGCAATTGTTGCTGTGGTTGTCATTGGAGCCGTCGCGATTATCCTCGCCGTTTGATTCATTGTGCTTCTCGTTGTAGCTGAACAGATCGGCCAGCGTGAATCCATCGTGCACGGTGACATGGTTGATGCTGGCTTGCGGCGTACGGCCGCTATGGTTGAACAGGTCCGACGATCCTGTCATCCGCCCGCTGACGTCGCCGATCAGGTTGCCTTCGCCGGACCAGTATCGCCGCATCGTGGACCGATACCGATCATTCCACTCCGACCATTGCGATGGAAAGGCGCCGACCTGATAGCCGCCGAGACCGACATCCCACGGTTCGGCCACCAGTTTCACCGATGCCAATACGGGGTCCTGCCGCACGGCGGCGAGAAACGCGCCGCTGCGCTCGAAGCCGTTCGGCCCGCGCGCCAGCGTCGTGGCGAGATCGAAGCGAAAGCCGTCGATGTGGCAGACTTCCACCCAGTAGCGCAGCGAGTCCATCACCATCTGCAACACGCGAGGATGGGTGAGGTTCAGCGAATTTCCGGTACCGGTAAAGTCATCATAGTAACGCGGATCGTCCGGCATCAGCCAGTAATAGGAGAGGTTATCGATGCCGCGGAACGACAACGTCGGACCCAGATGATTGCCCTCCGCGGTGTGGTTATAGACCACATCGAGCAGCACCTCGATCCCCGCATCGTGCAGCCGTGCCACCGTGGTGCGAAAGGCATCCAGAGTTTTGTCAGGTCCGTATTTTGCTTCCGGGGCGAAGAACGCCAGCGAGTTATAACCCCAGTAATTCGACAGGCCGATATCGACGAGATGGCGATCGTCGACATAGCCGTGAACCGGCAACAATTCGATGGTGGTGACGCCGAGCCTTTTGAGATGATCGATGATCGCCGGCGAAGAGAGTGCCTGATAGGTGCCGCGCAGGCTGGATGGCACGTCGGGATGTTTCTGTGTCAGCCCCTTCACATGAGCTTCATAGATAATGGTATCGGCCCATGAAATGTTTGGCCGGACTTCCCGCCGTCCCCAGTTGAATGTCTCGTCCACGACCACGGCCTTGGGCATGCCGCGCGCGTTATCGCGGCGGTCGAACGATAAATCCTCACGCGCGCTGCCGGTGCGATAGGCGAAATGCGCGTCGCTCCAAATCAGACGATTCGCGAGGCGCCGCGCGTAAGGATCCAGCAGCAGCTTGTTGGGGTTGAAACGGTGACCGTGTTCCGGCTCATAAGGTCCATGCACGCGATAGCCGTAGAGCTGGCCGGGCGATACATCGTTGAGATAGCCGTGCCAGATGTCCTCGGTTTTTTCCGGCAGTGCGATGCGCTCGATCTCGCGACGCCCATGATTGTCGAACAAACATAGTTCGACGCGCTGCGCGTTCGCCGAGAACAGCGCGAAGTTGGTGCCCCGCCCGTCCCACATGGAGCCGAGACGGTGATGCGTGCCTGCGGTGAGACGCATCATTTTTTCTCCGGGACCAGAATAATGGCCGCAAGCGGAGGAAGGGTGAGATCGAGATGAGGCACTGTTCCATCGGCCTCGATACCGCCGATATTTCCGGCGTTGCTGCCACCGTAATGGGCTGAATCGGAATTGAAGATTTCCGTCCAGCGGCCCGGAAACGGCACCTTGATGCGATAGTTGCGATAAACATTCGGAGAGAAATTCACGGCGATCAGGCATTGTTCGCGCGGCTCGTTGCCCTTGCGCATCCAAGCGAACACATTGCTATCCGCATCGTTCGTGATCAGCCATTCAAACCCGGCCGGATCGCAGTCAAGCTCATGCAAGGCGGGGAGAGTGCGGTAAAGATTGTTCAGATCGCGCACCAGCGACTGGACGCCGCGATGATTGTCCTTATCAAGCAGATGCCAATCCAAAGATGTGTCGTGGTTCCACTCATTCTGCTGTCCGAACTCGCTGCCCATGAACAATAATTTCTTGCCCGGATGGGCATACATGAAGGCATAATAGGCGCGCAGATTGGCAAAACGCTGCCAATCGTCTCCCGGCATGCGGCCGAGGATCGATCGTTTTCCGTGAACGACCTCATCATGCGACAGCGGCAGGATGAAGTTTTCGGAAAACGCATAGTGCAGTCCGAACAAAATCTGATCATGATGATGTTTGCGGTGGATCGGGTCCTTGCTGATATAATTCAGCGTATCGTGCATCCAGCCCATGTTCCATTTGTAACCGAAGCCCAGACCGCCAAATTCCACGGGACGAGACACCTGTGGCCACGCGGTTGACTCTTCCGCCGCCGTAGTCGCATTGGGAAATTTTCCGAACACTTCGGTGTTGAAGCGGCGCATGAATTCGATGGCTTCGATATTTTCGCGTCCGCCATACTTGTTGGGAATCCAGCCTCCCGCCGGGCGGCTGTAATCCAGGTAAAGCATGGAGGCCACGGCATCGACACGCAGACCGTCGATGCCGTAACGCTCCAGCCAGAACAGCGCGTTGGACACCAGAAAGTTCACGACCTCGGTGCGGCCGTAATTGTAGATCAGCGTGCCCCAATCGAGATGGCGCCCCTGAAGCGGGTTGGCATGTTCGTAAAGTGCTGTGCCGTCGAATTGGCCAAGCCCGTGCGGATCGTCCGGAAAATGTCCGGGCACCCAGTCGATCAATACCGCGATGCCCTCTTTGTGAAATGCCTCCACCAGCGCGGCGAAATCGTCGGGCGAGCCGAAGCGGCTGGTCGGCGCGAATAGCCCGGTTGGCTGATAGCCCCACGAGCCATCGAATGGATGCTCGCTGATCGGCATGAACTCTACGTGCGTGAAGCCGAGATCGCGCACGTAAGCGGGCAGCGTTTGCGCGAGATCGCGATAGGTCAGCCATTCATGGCCGTTCTTGCGCCGCCACGAGCCGAGATGAACCTCATAGATCGACATCGGCGCGGAGCGCGCGTTGATGCCGGGCTTGCTGCTGGTCTGCGGCGCAAGCTTGCTTTCGTCGTAAACGATCGACGCAGTGTTCGGACGGACCTCGGCGCGGAACGCCAGCGGATCGGCCTTCAATGGCAGGTGGCCGCCCTCTGGTCCGACAATGTCGAACTTGTAGTGATCGCCAGCGGTGACATCGGGGATAAAGATTTCCCAATAGCCGCTGCCGCGCACCCGCATGGCATGGCGGCGATTGTCCCAGACATTGAAATCGCCGACGACGCTGACGCGCCTGGCATTTGGCGCGAACACCACGAAGGCCACGCCATTGATTCCTTCAAGGGTCATCGGATGCGCGCCGAGCTTGTCGTAGAGGCGCTGATGGGTGCCTTCGCCGAGCAGATAAAGGTCCAGATCGCTCAGCACCGGCGGAAAGCCGTAAGGATCGTGCAGATCGACGACGTCGTCGCCGAAATTGGCGCGCAGAGTGTAGTGTTTCATGTCTTTCGGAAGCGGCCCGACAAACAGCCCCGCGTCGTGCACCAGCGATAGCTTGGCTGTGCGGCCATCATCATCGACCGCCTCGACACTAGAAGCGTGCGGCAGGAATGCCCGCACCACGTTGCGGTCGTTCTCGGCATGCAGGCCGAGATAACGAAACGGATCAGAGTGCCGTCCCTCGACGATAGCGTAGGCTTCCGCGGATAATGTCATGATGCAACCTCTTCCTGGCCTTGCAGGATGCGCAGCGCCCCGCTCAGAGGCACGTGCAGCCAATCGGGCCGGTACGCGAGTTCGTATTCGATTTCGTAAAATACTTTTTCGAGAAGAAAGAATTTGAGCAGACCGCCACCGGCTACAGGATCGTCCGGCCACAAGGAGGTCTCGCCGAGAGTCTCATGGTATGCGGCCAGAAAAGTTTTGGCCGCGTGCCAGCGCCAGGCGTCGAGTGCCGCCGCAAGGTGTCCGCCCTCGTCGGGGCCGGTTTGCAGCGTGCGCTGGAGCGCCGCGCCTGCGGCATAATCAATCGAACGCAAAAGTCCCGCGACGTCACGCGCGACCGGTGCCTTGCGCCGGCGTTCCGCCAGACTGCGGCGCGGCTCGCCCTCGAAATCAATGATGAAGATATCGTCTTTCGAAATCAGCAATTGTCCGAGATGCAAATCGCCGTGATGCCGGAAGATTTGCAGGCGCGCCGTTGGCGGCAGCAGCGATGTCAGGCGAGCCTGAAGGCCGTCACGATACGAGGAGAGTGCGTCGATCTCCGCGCGGACATCCTCATTCGCTGATCGGTAATGTTGCTGCAATCCGTCGAATACCCGGTTCGCGCGCGTAAGCGCTTCGTTCCGCCATATGCTGATCATTTCAGGGGAGGCGATCCCGGGTTTGAAATCCTCAAGATCGTCGCGGCTCGCCAGTGCAAGCTGCATCTCGGCCACACGCTTTCCTGCCTGCGACATATAACGGAACGAGGTCGCTTGCTCGTGGCTTTCTTCCGGCTTCTCGCGCAGCAGGCGTTGCTCCTCCAGGAAGCGGTCGAGAAAGCCCGCTGCTACCGACCATGCATCGCCCTGGTTCGGCACGAAACGGTGCACGATGGCAATGGCGGTGCGTGTGTCGCCTTCGATGAGTTCCGCGCTTCCGAGCAGGCTTGGCGTATTGGCAAATCCCGCCACATCGGTCAGGAAGCGCCCCATTTCGATCTCGGGGTTAAGCCCGGCGTCGAGTTTGCGATAGAATTTGACCACGAATGTCTCATCGACCAGCGTGGTGCTGTTGGATTGCTCCGTCTCAACCGCATGAACGCTGTCGATCGGTTCATCCGCTATGTCCTTCAGCTTCTCGGTTGGCTGGAATGCAAGCGTACCGAAATCGTCGGGGATTGATTTGGCATCGCGGATATTATTCAGGAGCAGTGCGATAAACTCCTTGTCATGCGCGATGTCGAACAGCGTTCCCTCGCGCGAGGCTTGCCGCACAGCCGCCAGCGCGCGCGGATTGTAGCGCTCGCGGTCGAAACGAACCCAGTCAATCCGCATCGGGATGGCATAGCGATGGGTCTCGCCGCGCAGCGTGGACTCGAACACCGCCATCCACGGGCGATTTGCGCCTTCGCTGGAGAACGGCAAGCCCGCCGTGAGCTTGGCGGAGATCGCATAAGATGAGCGTTCCGGAAACCATCGCGTGCGTCCGAGATAGGCCGGCAGTACGTCGCGTTCGAAAATCATGCGGGTGCGTTGCAGGCTCATCCAGGTCGAGCCGAGCGGCACGACGAGAGTTTCGAATTCAGGAACAGGCTCGCGTGCCGCTTGCGCGTGCTGGTGTTTTTCTTCGAGTCTAAACCAATAGAATCCGTAAGGAGAGAGCGTGATAAGATATGGCAGTTCGCCGATCGGCGGAAATGACGTGCGGCCCAGCATTTCAAGCGGGACGCGATCCTTCCACGCGGCGAGATCGAGTTCGGTCGCCTGCGCGGAGCGCGACAGATTGGCCACGCATAGGATCACGTCGTCTTCATGCTGCCGGACATAGGCCAGCACCGAGCGATTGATCGGCCGGATGAACGTCATCGAACCGCGCCCGAATGCCTGGCTTGTCTTGCGTACTGAAATCAGCCGCTTGGTCCAGCTCAGGAGCGAGGACAGGCTGCGCGACTGCGCCTCGACGTTGACCGATTCATATCCGTAGATTGCGTCCATGATCGTCGGCGCGTAGAGCCGCGCCGGGTCGGCGCGGGAGAATCCGCCGTTGCGGTCCGGTGTCCACTGCATCGGTGTGCGCACGCCGTTGCGATCGCCGAGATAGATGTTGTCGCCCATGCCGATCTCGTCGCCGTAATAAATGATCGGCGTGCCGGGGAAGGACAGCAGCAGCGAGTTCATCAGCTCGATTTTGCGGCGATCATTGTCCATCAGCGGCGCAAGACGCCGGCGGATGCCGACATTGATACGTGCGCGTGGATCGTTGGCGTAGGTCGACCACAGATAATCGCGCTCGACGTCGGTCACCATTTCCAGCGTCAGTTCATCATGGTTGCGCAGAAACAGCGCCCACTGGCAGTTTTCCGGAATTTCCGGCGTCTGCCGCAGGATATCGGTGACAGGAAATCGGTCTTCCTGCGCGATTGCCATGTAGAAGCGAGGCATCAGAGGGAAGTGATAAGCCATCTGGCATTCGTCGCCATCACCGAAATATTGCTGCACGTCCTCGGGCCACTGATTGGCTTCAGCGAGCAACACTTTGCCTTTCGCATAAGCGTCGAGTTCGGCACGCAGATGCTTGATGACGGCGTGGGTCTCGGGAAGATTCTCGTTGTTGGTGCCGTCGCGCTCACAGAGGTAAGGGATCGCATCAAGGCGGAAACCATCGACACCGGCATCGAGCCAGCGCTTCATCACCTGAACAACGGCGCGCACCACGCGCGGATTATCGAAATTCAGGTCCGGTTGATGCGAGAAGAAGCGATGCCAGTAATAGGCGCCAGCTTCGGAATCCCAACTCCAGTTCGATTTTTCCGTATCGGTGAAGATGATGCGCGTGCCGGCATATTTTTGATCGGTGTCACTCCACACATACCAATTGCGGGCGCTTGATCCGGGCGGACTGCGCCGCGCGCGCTTGAACCAATCGTGCTGGTCGGAGGTGTGGTTGATGACGAGTTCAGTGATGACGCGCAAGCCGCGCCGTTTCGCCTCGGCGATGAAGCGGCGAAAGTCTTTCATGGTGCCGAAATCGGAATTGATCGATCCGTAGTCGCCGATATCGTAGCCATCGTCACGGCCGGGCGAAGGATAGAAAGGCAACAGCCACAGCACCGTGACGCCGAGATCCTGAAGATAATCGAGCTTCTCGGTTAGTCCTGCGAAGTCGCCGATGCCGTCATTGTTGCTGTCGGCGAACGCCTTCACGTGCAACTGATAGATGACGGCGTCCTTGTACCAGAGTTCGTCACTCTCAGTTTTTGACACGTTAGCGATAGGAGCCATCACATTCATGTTCGCCCTCACGCCAGACATCGAAACAGCAAAGCGGGGTCGCGAAGCGGATCGATGCGAAGACGCGCGCCGCCCCATTCGACACCGTGACGTTCGCCGGTCACAATATTTTCCAGCGCGGCAATACGTTTCTGTTTGCCGTCGGATTCGATGCTGGCATCACCGAGAGAAATCCAGACCTCGCGCGGTTCACGAGTGAGAGCGATTACGGCTATCACGGTGTTGCGGTCGTCCGTTGACGTTTTGAGAAACGCGATGGTCTGCTCGTTATCAACGCTGAGAAATTTCAATCTCGCGGTTTGCAACAGTGCTGGATTATCCCGGCGCGCCAAGTTGAGATCGCGGATGTAGGACTTGATGTTACCCGGCGCGTCCCAATCGCGGACTTTGATCTCGTACTTTTCGGAGTTGAGATATTCCTCCTTACCCGGAATGGGTTCGTGTTCGAGCAACTCAAACCCGTTGTAGATGCCGTAACTGCCGGACAGGGTCGCCGCCAGTGCAACGCGCGATTTGAACGCCCACGCCTCCCCGCCTTGCAGATGATAGGGAAGAATGTCCGGCGTGGTGACGAAGAAGTTCGGCCGGTAATAGTCGCGTTCGGGATAGGACGTAAGCTCGCTCAGATATTCCTGCAATTCCTGTTTGCCGGTGCGCCACGTGAAATAAGTGTAGGATTGGGTGAAGCCGAGCTTGGCAAGGCCCTTCATCAGTTTGGGGCGCGTAAAAGCTTCGGCGAGGAAGATCACGTTCGGATCGCGCGCTTGAATCTCCCTGATCAACCACTCCCAAAACGGAAACGGCTTGGTGTGCGGATTATCGACACGGAAAATCTGCACACCCTGCTCAACCCAGAACCATACGATGTCGCGCAGCGCGTTCCACAGTGATTTCACATCATCTGACGCAAAATCGGGGTTGTGAATATCTTCGTATTTTTTCGGCGGGTTTTCCGCATGGCGGATTGAGCCGTCGGGGCGCCGCTGAAACCAGCTCGGGTGCTGCGCCAGCCACGGATGATCCGGCGCGCATTGCACGGCAAAATCGAGTGCGACCTCAATGCCAAGTTTTTTCGCCGCACTCACCAGCGCACGGAAATTTTCCAGCGTTCCAAGTTCGGGATGAACGGCGTCGTGGCCACCTTCCGCCGCGCCGATGGCATAAGGGCTGCCGGGATCGCCCGGCGCGGCACTCAGCGCGTTGTTGCGGCCTTTGCGGTTGACGCGGCCGATGGGATGAATCGGCGTGAAATAAAGCACATCGAAACCCATTGCTGCGACATCGGGCAGTCGCGCGATGCAATCCCTGAACGTGCCATGCTTGCCGGGTGTTTTCCCCTGACTGCGCGGGACCATCTCGTACCATGCGCCCGCGATGGCGCGTGGCCGATCCACCGTTAGGTGATAGATTTTTGAGCGCGTCAGATCGCCAGGAATCTGGCTGCGCGTCATCGCCTTCGCAACGCCATCGGCGAGCAGCGGAGCGATGTCGCCGTTCTGCAAAAACAATTCAGCGGCATTGGTCAAGAACGCGGCGGATGCTGCATCGCGCGGGCGCGCCTTGGTCAGCAGCGCCGCGCCTTCCAGCGCATCGAGCGACACGTCCTGGCCGGCGTTTTGTTTGGCCAAGGCGCCGTGACGCCATGTTGCGAATTCGTCGGTCCAGGCTTCGATGCCGTAGAGGTGGCGGCCGATGTTTTGCGGTCTGAATGTGGCTGTCCACCGGTCGTTGCCGTGGTGAACCATCTGTTCGCGCGACCAATCGGGATTTTTCTCCTCGCGCCACAGCAGATCAGCCGCAATGATGTTGTGACCGTCACGGAAGATATCCGCCCAAACATCAAACGGATCGCCAACCATGCGTTTGACGGCGAAGCGGCCGTCATCGACGCGCGGGTAAATATCCTCGATACGGAAGATTCCGGCCTCGGAGCTTTCCACTTGATGTTGAACTATATCTCTAATGGGCGGCAGAACGGACATCCAGGACGCCTTGAAGCATGCGGAGAAGATTGTCCTTCTATAAGCGGCAACTCCGGCGTTTGGTTCCCGGGGAACGAGATGCCGTGGCCAAGGTTACAGATTGAGGTCGTATTGTGCCGATTTGGTGAGGTGGATGGATTTGTTTGAGAAAGCCATAAGGGCGGGCGTTAATCCCATCTTCATCGACGGCAAGGGGCACAGCCACGAAGCCGATCCGCAGGCCTTGCAAAGCGTGCTCGATGCACTGCGTAATCCTCATATAAAAAACATTTTCGACGGACCTTATGTGGCGCGTGCCAACGGCGCTGCGCCGAGCCTTGATCTGTCGAGTATCCTCAGCCGCCTTCGCAGTCTCGAATTGCAAGACGAGAATGGCGCCGTGCTTGGCAAAAGCGGATCGGCGCATGGCAGGCTCGACATCGACAGTGGGCTTTATCGTTTGCGCGCCACAGATATTGGGGGCGATTCCGACGAGGCTTCCCTGATTGTCGCCCCGGAAAAAGCATACGGAGGAGACTTCGATCGTCGCTGGCTTCTGGCCGTGCAACTTTATGGCATCCGCTCAGAACGGAACTGGGGCATCGGCGACTTCACCGATCTTCAGTCGCTACTCAATTGGGCCGCGCGCGCCGGTGCGGCGGGGATCGGGCTCAATCCCATGCATGCGCTGTTCGAGGATCACCCGCAGGATTGCAGTCCTTATTCCCCCAACAGCCGACTGTTTTTGAATTCGCTCTATATCGACGTTGAAAAAATTCCAGAACTGCCGCCGGATTTTAAAATCGAGCACGAGGCGGACATTCAGAAACTGCGTCAGGCGGATCTTGTCGATTACGTTGCGGTCGCCGGCCTCAAAAATCTGGCGCTGCGACGGGCGTTCAAGAATTTCAAATCGAAGACGACGTTGAAACGAAAAACAGATTTCGATGCCTTTCGCGCCGAAGGCGGTGCATTGCTTTCGCGTTTTGCATGTTTCGAAGTCTTGCGACGAGAACATCGTGGGCCCTGGTGGGACTGGCCTTCGCCATGGTCGCAGCCTGACGATGGTGCACTGTCGAGCTTGCGCGCCGGCGCGGATGCATCCGAGATCGAATATGTCGAATTCGTGCAATGGTGCGCGGACCGGCAGCTTGCGGCTTGCACCGAGCTGGCAAACCAGTTCGGCATGCCGGTCGGGCTTTATCTTGACGTCGCTGTGGGCGTGAAGGCCGACGGCTTCGATGCATGGAATGAGCAAACCGCGATCGCGCGGCAATTGTCGGTGGGCGCGCCGCCCGATCAGCTCAATACGGCGGGACAGGATTGGGGGCTGGCGGGATACAATGCATCGGGTCTTCAGCTTCGCGCCTTCGCGCCGTTTCGCGATATGCTGCGCGCTTCGATGCGCTATGCCGGAGCGATCCGGCTCGATCACGTGCTCGGACTGAACCGGCTTTATGTGGTGCCTCACGGCTACGCGCCGCATCAGGGCGTTTATATCCAGATGCCGTTCGAGGCGATGCTGGCGGTGGTTGCGCTGGAGAGCGTGGCGCACCGATGCATCGTGATCGGCGAGGATTTGGGAACGGTGCCGGACGGCTTTCGCGATCGCCTCGCCGATTGGGCGATCTGGTCCTATCGGGTCATGATGTTTGAGCGCAGCGATGCAGGCGATTTCTATCCCGCGGATCATTACCCTGCCAACGCGCTGGTGACTTTCAGTACCCACGATCTACCGACATTCTGCGGCTGGCGCTCGGCGCATGACATTGGCGTCAAGCATGCGCTCGGCATTGATCCGGGAGAAACCGGCGAGGCGAGGCGCGATGCACTTGCGCGGCTACGCGATGCAGTCGGTGACGACCGGCCGGACGTGACGTTCGACCGCGTCCTCGCCTTTTTATCGCGCACGCCCTCGCGTCTGTTGGGCGTGTCGATTGAGGATTTGCTCGATGTCACAGAGCAGGCCAACGTGCCGGGCACGGTCGATGAACACCCGAACTGGCGACGGCGCCTGCCTCATCTGATCGAAACATGGGACGACCATATCGATCTGAAAAGACTGCGCGATGCCTTGAAAGACCGCATTGTTTGAACGTGTTACCCGCATTTTCTTTCTTGTAATTGTCGGCGCATGTCGGGTTGCGAGTACGGAACCAAACGTCTGACGAGCCGTTGGCCTGCTGATTCACAGGACTGAGGAGTTCGACATGTCTATCGGTACAATCATTCTGATTATCTTGATTATCGCTTTGCTCGGCGGCTTTAGCGGCATTGGCGGCGGTAATTTTTATGGCACCGGCTATTACGGCGGTGGCGGTCTCGGATTGATCATCGTCATCATCCTGATCCTGCTTTTGCTCGGACGAATTTAGTTCGGCCGGCGGCGATCAAGCGTAGACCCGCAGCTCACGCTGCGGGTTTTTTGCTGTCATTTCGGGATGGAAGCAAGCGATGAAACGCGCGGGGCCGCTATTAAATCAAGCGCAAGTGTTTTGCAAAAGCGGTGTTCGGTCATAGGGTGGCGCGTTGTTAAATCCGATTTTCATTTAATGGGCGGAGATCCTAGAATGAGTGGAAAACCGATGTTGGCGTCCGACGTCATCGGCCTCACCAAAACGGCGCCTTTTTCACGGCGTGGCTTCATGGCGGCCTCCGCGGCCGCTGCGGCGGGCTACACGCTGGCCGCAGGGCCCGTTCGCGCAGATGTGATCAAGACCGATACCGATGGCCTCGATGTGGGCGGCGCGACAATAAAAGCGAAGGGCGGCGATATGCCGGTCTATTTCGCGCGGCCTACCGGCGCCGCCAATCCGCCGGTTATTCTCGTCGCGATGGAAGTGTTCGGCTTGCACGAATACATCAAAGATGTGACACGTCGGCTTGCCAAGCTTGGTGCGTTCGCGGTGGCGCCGGATTATTATTTCCGCTCGGGCGTGGACTTGACCAAGATCACCGACATCCCGAAACTATTGCCGCTGGTGGATGCCAAGCCCGACGACGAACTGCTGAGCGATCTGGATGCCACGGTGGCGTGGGCGAAATCGCAGGGCGGCGACGCCAGGCGGCTCGGGATCGTCGGTTTTTGCCGGGGCGGCCGGAGCGTGTGGGAATATGCAGCTTACAGCAACCAGCTGAAGGCCGGCGTTTCGTTTTATGGCTCGCTGATCGATCCACCCAATCCCGCATGGCCGAAAAGCGCGATACAACTTGCTTCGGATATGAAGGCGCCGGTGCTGGGTCTTTATGGCGAGGACGATCAGGGCATTCCGCCGGTTCAGGTCGAGGCGATGAAGCTGGCGCTCGCACACGCCCGGAAGGTCGTCGAGTTCAAATCCTATCCCGGCGCGCCGCACGGCTTCCATGCCGACTACCGGCCGAGCTACCGCAAAGAGGCGGCCGAGGACGCCTGGCTGCAAATGCAGGACTGGTTCAGGAAATATAAGGTTTTAAGCTAAACGTCCGCATCCCGGGCGGTATGGTGCGAGGACGATAGCCATTTGGCTGTCGTCCTTTTGTTTTCGCGATTTCGCGGGGGCCATCGGCGCGCGGCGCTGGACGAATGCCCTGATTCGTTGCTTGATGCGCGAGATATTTCAAAATATTTCGAACTGGGGTTCTTCATGACCATCGACGATCAGGCGGTTCCCACGAAACATCGCTCGCGCGGAATCTGGCTGATGCTGGCCATCGCCGCGCTATTGATCGCTTTGCCGTTGGCGGTCTGGCTTGATTTAAGCAATCTCGCCGACCTGTCGTTGCGCCGGCAGGCCAACGATCTGAATTCGGTCATCACCGGCGTTCGTGGTTATTACGCCTCCAACGTGGTGGGCCGCATTCTTGCCGCGCACGGCAGCGAAACCAAGGTGATCCACAATTACGAGACAGTTCCGGGGGCTATCCCGATTCCAGCCACGCTGTCGCTCGAGCTCGGCAACGTCATCAGCGAGCAACAGAAGAACATCAATTATCGCTTTGTGTCGGATTTCCCCTTTGCCAATCGTGCGCCGCATAATCTCGACGCTTTTGAAACGCGCTCGATCGCCAGCCTGCGGGCCGATTCCAGTAAGAAAATCGTGCAATCGGATCAATCGCTGTTTCGCGACAAGGTACGTTTCATCACGCCGGTCGTCATGGGACAGGCCTGCGTGAACTGTCACAATTCCCATCCCGAGAGTCCGAAGAAGGACTGGAAGGTCGGAGACGTGCGCGGCATTCAGGAGGTGGAGATCAGCCAGCCGATCGCGGCCAATCTGTTCTCGTTCAAATTCCTGCTGGCCTATTTCGTGCTCGCTGCGGTCAGCGGAGTATCGTTTCTTGGCATGCAGTATCGCCAGAGCAAAGTGATCCAGGGCATGAACAAGGAGCTGGAGGCGAACAACGACTTTCTCGCGACCTTATCCATGAAGATTTCGCGGTACATCTCGCCGCAGATCTACACCAGCATTTTCAGCGGCCAGAAAGACGTCACGATCCATACCGAGCGTAAGAAGCTGACGATCTTTTTTTCAGACATCCAAAACTTCACGGCGACAACCGAACGGCTTCAGCCGGAACTCATCACGCAGCTATTGAATGAATATTTCACCGAGATGTCCAAGATCGCGCTGGAGCATGGCGGCACCATCGACAAGTTCATTGGCGATGCGATGCTGATCTTCTTTGGTGATCCGGAGACCAAGGGCGATGCCGCGGACGCGCAGGCCTGTCTTAAAATGGCGTGGAACATGCAGCGGCGTCTTGCCGAACTCAACGCGGTGTGGCGCGCAGCCGGCATCGAAGAGCCGTTCCGCGCCCGCATGGGAATCAATTCAGGATATTGCAATGTCGGTAATTTCGGCAGTGCCGACCGCATGGATTACACCATCATCGGCGCGGAGGCGAACTTGGCGGCGCGGCTGCAATCCATCGCTGAACCCGGGAAGATCGTTATCAGTTATGAAACCTATGCACTGGTACGCGGTGATGTCGTTGCCCACGAACTTCCCGCGATCACGATGAAGGGCATTTCGCGCGAGGTTGTCCCGTATGCCGTCGATAGTCTTGTTGGACTGGAAACGGAAAAGCGCGACATTCTGGTCGAACGCATGACCGGGCTTGATTTCTATCTCAATCCGGATGCCGTTAGCCCCGTGGAGGCGGACCGCATCCGTGCGATTCTCAACGAGGCGATTGCCGCACTGGATAGCAAGCAGGCCAAAGCCGTATGAGTGATACCATGGCACGCGCAACGGATTTTTCTGCAACCACTCTGGCAGGCGAAGATATTTCTCTCGCCTCGTTTCAGGGGCAGGTGCTGCTGATCGTCAATACCGCCAGTAAATGCGGCTTCACGCCGCAATATCAGGGGTTGGAAGACTTGCAGAAGGCTTATGCGCCGCGCGGGTTTTCAGTGCTTGGTTTTCCGTGCAACCAATT
Source organism: Afipia sp. (assembly GCA_036398335.1). Lineage (GTDB taxonomy): Bacteria > Pseudomonadota > Alphaproteobacteria > Rhizobiales > Xanthobacteraceae > Afipia. The sequence continues at coordinate 24,253 of DASWQB010000313.1, forward strand.
CGGGGAACAGGAGCCCGGTTCGTCCAGCGAGATCGCGGATTTCTGCTCGCGTGACTATGGCGTGACTTTTCCGATGTTTGCGAAGATCGACGTGAACGGCGAGGACGCGCATCCGCTTTTCAAATTTCTTAAGAATGAGCAGCCAGGCGTGCTTGGAGCGTTGGGTTGGGACGCGATCAAATGGAATTTCACGAAATTCCTTATCGGACGTGACGGGCAGGTGGCGGCGCGGTACGCGCCGACGGCCGCGCCGAATTCACTTAAATGCAAAATCGAGACGCTGCTGTCCGTCAGCCTCTGAAAAATATCGCCAGCCAGTAGCCGCCGACGACCAGAACAACCGACAGCAAAGCGATGGCGCCAAGCACCGCCGCGATGATCGCGAACAATCCGTGGGTCTCGAGCCAGTTGCGGAAAGCCTTTACCATGGCGGCTCCTTAGCACATGATGGCCCTGAAAACACACGCATAGAATCCGATGTGGGACGCGATGCCGCGCTATTTTTTCAACACCAGAATAGGCGACGATCTGATTCCTGATCAGACAGGCGCCGAATTGCGTGATCCTGACCATGCCTGGGAGGTGGCGCGCGTCACCATCCTGCAATTGCTGAAGGTTCAGCCCGGCGAGAAGGCGTCCGGGCCTCGTCTCATGACAGCTATCCTCGAAGTCACCGACAAGGCGGGTGAGGTCGTGCTGGAATTTCCCTTCAGCGAGGCGCTGATCGATCGCGATACGCCGCCAACCACGCACTAGATTTTATTTGTCCTCGACCTCAGTCGCTGGCCGGTCGTCGCCGCGCGCGGTTTCCTCATGCCACTGGCCTTTTTCGTCTTCGAACTGGATAACCTGGGTCGGCCCCGGCACTCGCTGTTCGGCTGCCGCCGCGGTCGCCGCGGCATGAGCAGCCGCGTGGGTCGGATAAGTTTCCGAAAATACATTGTTGAATTTATAAGCCCAGCCACCGTCATGCTCGACGACTTCGTAAACAACCTTGCTCATTGTGATGTCCTTTGTGGCGGCGGTTAAGTTCAATACTTTTCTTGTGCGACGGTCAGCGGCTTCCAGTGCGTTGGCGGCTCCGGGCCGACCACCCGGTTCTCGATGTCGTGAATGCGGGTATTAGCCGACCAGGAGTTCGTGCCCTTGTGCCAGAAACCCTCGACATCGGTCGGCCATTTCGTGTTGTGGAGCAATACGAATGTGCCGTCCTTCGGCGCGGTCGCGATATCCTGCCAGTCGTTCATGATCGTTCCTTCATGGTCGTGCATCGAGGCAGCTTAGGCGGATGCGGAGCGGCGGTCTATCAACACCGCCGTGCCCGTTAAGGTTTCAGGATGAAATGGAGCAATACTGGCGTCGAAATGCCCGGCTTTTAGATGATGCGTGCCGCCCCTGCGCAAGATGTAGCCGTGAACGAACGCACCCATGGTATGAATCGCTGATTCGGACTCGGTTCGTTCCGGCCGTGTTCCGAAGGTTAAGACCTGTTCGGAAAGGCGTCGCAAAATGGCACGGTTCAAGCTCGCTGGACTCTTATTTGCGCTGATCGCCGCCAGCCCGGCGTTGGCGCAGGACATTCCCGGCATCGAAGTCTGCACCGCAGAAAAGACAATGGAGCGGCGCACCGGCTGTCTGCAAAGCAATATCGATTTTCTTAAAGCAACCATCACCAAGGCTTCGCTCGACAGCCAGCAGCGCATTGCCGCCGCCAACCGGCAGATCGATGCGCTGAAAGCGGCGGTGGCTGGCCTTCAGAAGAAGGTCGAGGACTTGCAGGCCGCGAAAGAGCCGCCGAAGGCCGCAGCGGACAAGCCGAAAGACCCGCCTGCGAAATGAGCGAGCCTGCGACATTGCCGGGCGCAAACAATGACGCGCATGAGTGTTTTGTCTATGTGCTCGGCAGTTCGCACAAAGGCCGCACCACAACCTATGTCGGCTGGACTAACGACATTGCGCGGCGTCTGGCGCAGCACAATGCCGGCACCGGCGCGCGCTCGACCCGGGGGCGGGTATGGGTGCTGCTGCATTCGGAAAGTTTTGCCACGCGTAATGAAGCCATGAGCCGCGAATGGCATCTCAAGCGGGACCGCGCGTTCCGCAAGCGACTCCTCATGGTGAGGAGCGAGGCATTTGCCTCGCGTCTCGAACCATGAGCAGAGACAGCGTCCTTCGAGACGCGATCCGTGGAATCGCTCCTCAGGATGAGATCCGAGATCAGAGGTTTTAATTTTCCCGGCGGTTGAGAAACGCCAGCCGCTTGAGCAGATGCACGTCCTGCTCGTTCTTGAGCAGCGCGCCGTGCAGGGGAGGAATCGCCTTGCGCGGATCGCGCTCACGCAACATTTCCGGCGTCATGTCCTCGTTGAGCAGCAGCTTCAGCCAATCGATCAGTTCTGAAGTCGATGGCTTTTTCTTCAGTCCGGGCACGTCACGCACCTGAAAGAAGATGTTCAGTGCCTCCTGCACGAGCTTCTGCTTGATGCCGGGAAAATGCACCTCGACGATGGCGCGCATGGTCTCGAGATCGGGAAATTTGATGTAGTGAAAGAAACAGCGGCGCAGGAATGCGTCCGGCAGTTCCTTCTCGTTGTTCGAGGTGATGAGCACGATCGGCCGTTTTGCGGCCTTGATGGTCTCGCCGGTCTCGTAAACGAAGAATTCCATGCGGTCGAGTTCGAGCAGAAGATCGTTGGGAAATTCGATGTCGGCCTTGTCGATCTCGTCGATCAGCAGCACGGGCCGCGTGTCGTGGGTAAACGCCTCCCACAATTTGCCGCGCTTGATGTAGTTACGGATATCGGACACCCGTGCGTCGCCGAGCTGACTGTCGCGCAGCCGCGACACCGCATCATATTCGTAAAGACCCTGTTGCGCTTTGGTTGTCGATTTGATGTGCCAGGTCAATAGCGGCGCCTTGAGTGCCTTGGCGACCTCCTCCGCCAGCACGGTCTTGCCGGTGCCGGGCTCGCCCTTCACGAGGAGCGGGCGTTCCAGAACGATCGCCGCGTTGACCGCGACTTTCAAATCCTCGGTAACGACATAATCCTTGGTGCCGGTGAACTTCATGACGATAACCTTGTCTTAAACCACATCAAAGAAAAACGACCGCCATACTCGCGGCGGCCGTTTTCCAACTCTGAAAAATCGTCAGGCTCGCCGGATCAGCGAGAGAATAACAAGAACGACAACACCGCCGATGGCGGCGTTGATGATTGCACGGACAATACCGGTGCCGAGATTGATGCCGAGTTGCGGCAGCAGCCAGCCCGCGATGACCGCGCCGATGATACCGACGATGATATTTCCAAGCAGGCCGAAACCCGCTCCCTTGACGATCAGGCCGGCGAGCCAGCCAGCGATCGCGCCGACGATCAGCCAAACAATGATTGAGTCGATGCCCATGAATAATACCCCTTGTTGAACGCGATGACTCTTCTTGCAACAAAAGTCATGCGACCCGGTCAACGCCGCGAACCATCCGTTCTGGATCGCCCGGGTGGCGTCGGCGGCCAGTCTAGTTGAAATCGTAAAAGGGTCTAGTGTGGCGGACCACAAGTTCGAAATGTTCTGGAGGCACGTTCTGTGCATCTTTCGCGCAGCAGAATGATCTTCTCTTGCTGTCGCCGGCCAGACTCTCGGCGCCGCACCTTGACGGCGCAGTTCACCTGGGCAAACTCGCTCCCATGTTCCTGCAATTCTTTACATCGCTGCGCGAGGCCCAGGTGCCGGTGTCCTTGCGTGAGTACCTGACCCTGATGGAGGCGCTTGACGCCGATCTGGCGGGCCAGTCGATCGAGGACTTCTACTATCTTTCGCGCGCCGCGCTTGTGAAAGACGAGCGCAATCTCGATAAATTCGACCGCGTTTTCGGAGCGACGTTCAAAGGTCTTGAGTCGCTGCTCGACGCCGTCGAAATGGCGGATATCCCCGAGGAGTGGCTGAAAAAGCTTGCCGAAAAATATCTGAGCGAAGAGGAGCGCAAGCAGATCGAGGCGCTCGGCTGGGACAAATTGATGGAGACGCTGCGCGAGCGTCTCAGGGACCAGAAGGAACGCCACCAGGGCGGCAGCAAATGGATCGGCACCGCGGGCACCTCGCCATTCGGGGCGTACGGCTATAACCCAGAAGGCATTCGTATCGGGCAGGACGGCAATCGCAACTTTCGCGCCGTGAAGGTCTGGGATCGCCGCGAATTCAAGGATCTCGACGGCAATGTCGAACTTGGCGTACGCAACGTGAAGATCGCGCTGCGACGGCTGCGGAAATTCGCCCGCACCGGCGCACCGGACGAGCTCGATCTTGACGAGACCATCAAGGAAACCGCGAACCACGGCTATCTTGACGTACATATGCGACCTGAGCGGCGCAACGCGGTGAAGGTGTTGCTGTTCTTCGATATCGGCGGATCGATGGATATGCATATTGCGCAGGCCGAGGAATTATTCTCGGCCGCGCGCAGCGAGTTCAAGCATCTGGAATATTTTTACTTCCACAATTGCCTCTATGAGGGCGTGTGGAAGAACAACCGGCGCCGTCATACCGAGCGCATCGCGACCTGGGATATCCTGCACAAATACCCTCAGGATTATAAAGTGATCTTCGTCGGCGATGCTGCGATGAGCCCTTACGAAATCATGATCCCCGGTGGATCGGTCGAACACATCAATCCCGAGCCGGGCGCGGTGTGGCTGGAGAGGGTGATGCGGACCTGGCCGCATACAGTGTGGCTCAATCCCGAGGCGCGTAAATACTGGGATTCATCCGAGTCCACGCGGATCATCCGAAAGCTGCTTTCGAATCGCATGTATCCGTTGACGCTTGCCGGGATCGACGCGGCGATCAAGGAACTGACGCGCTGACAGATATCAAAAGCAAACCGGTGAAACCATGACGCAAACCATCCGCCGCGGCATCAAGATCATGCTCGATGAAGCGAACGCGCAGATTGAGACAATGAAAGCGGCCGACGTCATCGCGGCTTCAACGCGCGACGATGTCGTGATCGTCGATCTGCGCGATCCGCGCGAGCTGGAACGTGAGGGCAAGGTACCCGGCGCATTTTCCTGTACGCGCGGTATGCTGGAATTCTGGATCGATCCGCAAAGCCCCTATGCCAAGGAGGTTTTCCAGCAAGACAAGAAGTTCATTTTCTTTTGTGCAGGCGGCTGGCGCTCAGCGCTGGCTGCAAAAACCGCGCAGGACATGGGATTGTCGCCGGTCGCGCATATGGACGGTGGGTTCAAGGCGTGGCGCGAAGCGGGCGGACCGATCGAGCAGGTCGAGCCGCGCAAGCCGAAGGCCTGAAACAGGAAAGAGTTGAACATGAGCGATGATCCTCTGGTCTCGACCGCGTGGCTGCACGACCATTTGCACGACCACGATATTCGCGTGATCGATGCGGCATACAGGATGCCCGCGATGCGCCCACCGCTTGCTATCGACGAATATAAAGCGCGGCATATTCCCGGCGCGGTGTTCTTCGATGTCGATGCCGTCGCCGATCACACCACCAATCTGCCGCATATGCTGCCGCCGCCTTTGTTGTTCGCGCGCGATGTCGGCGCGCTCGGTATCGAGAACGGCGACCTCGTGGTGATTTACGATCGCGGCGACTACATGGGAGGGCCGCGCGCATGGTGGATGTTCGGCACGTTCGGCCATGAACGCGTCAAGGTGCTGGACGGCGGATTGAAGAAATGGATCGCCGACGGCTATGCCGTGGACGCCGAGGCGGTGACACCTCCGCCGCGCACCTATCACGCGCATCTCAATGAAAACCGCGTGCGCCGCCTCGCTCAAATCGAACAAAACGTCAAAACAAAAGCCGAGCAGGTGATCGATGCCCGCGCGCGCGAACGTTTCGAAGGGACGGCCCCCGAGCCATGGCCCGGCCGCCGATCAGGGCGTATTCCAGGCAGTCTTAACGTGCCATTCAACGAGTTGATCGATCCGGTGTCCGGCGCAATGAAACCGGCAATCGAGCTTCGCAAGATTTTCGAAGGTGCGCACGCCGATCTCGGCAAACCCATTGTCACCTCGTGCGGTTCCGGCGTCACCGCCGGGGTGTTGTCGCTGGCGCTGGCGCGGCTCGGTGTCGAGCAGAGCGCGTTGTACGATGGTTCATGGGCGGAATGGGGATTGCCGGACGGCCCGGCGATCGCGACGGGCAAGCCTTAAATCAAAGCGCTGACTGGATGTCAGTTGCCGAACAGCGACGGGAATAATTCCTGGCGCATTTGCATCTGGGCGTATCTGGCGCGGGCGGCGCGCTGCGCCGATATTCTGCGCCTGTGGGCGGCGGCGGATCGGCTGCGCGTCCGCTTCAACTTGCTGCTGCGCTTGCGGACCGGGTGCACCGCATGCTGCGGGCCCTGAATCGATGGCTTTTCGGGCTGCGCTGTCACGTTTGCAACGCCAACATCTTTCGTGATCGGGGGCGCGGCGGGTTCGGTCTGCGGCTCGACCCGCAGCAACGATAACGTCGGAGGCGCGACGGGAATGGCCCGTTCGACAAAGGCCGTTGGCACCTGCTGCTGCAGCGCGCGCAGCGTCGGCATGCTGACGAATTCCTCGTGGGTCGCGCGCAGAAGTGCCGCTGCGCCCAATCCGAAAATAACAACGGATGTGCCGAGCAAAAGTGTAGCGACGATGAAACGAAAACCGGGAAGCATGTTGGCGGTGTCCTGTCCCCCGCGAGCGAGGAACCAAAGCTGTACAACGCGACGTTCTTTGAGACGCTTCTACGCTGACGCTGAACAGGCCGACCCGAACCGCTTTGCACGGCCGAATCAGGACAATAAAATCATACCGCAACCGGGCCGGTCGGGCTTTAAAAACAATATGGCGCGCAAATCGCCCTTCAACTGTCGCATTCCTGCAAGCTTCGGAAAAATCGCGAAAAGTTCAGGGCCGGAGGCGGTGTTTTTAGGTCATTTGTCTTGAATGCGCCGCTATCATGAGCAATCTCAGGTTAACTTTCCGGTGTCCGGTTCCGGACTATAGAAGGGGCATGATGTCCAATCGCGTTTTGACGAGTGTTGCGGTCCTGCTGGCGAGCACTGCCGGCGTGTCGGTGGCGTTTGCCCAGAATTACCCGCCCCCACCCGGCTACAGCCAGCCGGTGCGGCCCTCTGCCGAAGAGGGGCGTTACGCGCCGCCGAACAACAGTCTGCCTGATTTCGATATGCTCGATGACGAGGACGACGGTCCGTCGGGCCGGGGTTCGGCTTCGGTTTCGCCTCCAGGATTGCCGCAGGGTGGTCCCCCGCAGGGCGGTTATTCCCAGCAGGGCGGCTATCAGCAACAGGCGGCACCGCAGGGGCCCATCATGTCGCCCGACGATCCGCGGTATGGCCGCCCGCCCGGACCGCCTCCCGTGATCTATTCAGACCGCAATCCCGGCAACAATCCTGCCTATGACGACCGTCCGCGTCCGCCGGGGGCGGTCGATGGCCGAACCGGCTCTGTGACGCCAGCCCCGATCGGGGCGGATGGCCGTCCGGTGGTGTTGTCGGCTCTGCCGGTCGACGAGCAACCCGAAACCGGCCCGCGCAAGGCACTGGAACCGCGCCTGCAGCGGCAGGAGGTCGCCTACCAGACCAAGGAGCCGGCCGGCACCATCATCGTCGATACGCCGAATACCCAGCTTTATTACGTTCTGGGCGGTGGCCGCGCGGTCCGCTACGGCGTGCGTGTGGGCCGCGACGGCTTCACCTGGACCGGCGTGCAGAAGATCACCCGCAAGGCGGAGTGGCCCGATTGGCATCCGCCGCCAGAGATGATCGACCGTCAGCCCTATTTGCCGCGCTTCATGGCCGGCGGCGACGGCAATCCGCTCGGCGCGCGTGCGATGTATCTTGGCAATACCGTGTACCGCATCCACGGCACCAACCAGCCCTCGACCATCGGCAAATTCGTCTCGTCGGGATGTATCGGCATGCTGAATGAAGACGTCAGCGATCTGTTCGATCGCGTGAAAGTTGGAACGCGCGTTGTCGTGCTTCCGGGTGGGGCGCCTCCGGGTGCGATTACGGCGTCGGCCGCCTCGCAGTCGAGCGCGGGCTACGGTCCGGGCGCGAATGGTGGACCTGTCGCGAATGGCGGTGGTCCCGGAGCGGTGCCTGCGCCGAATACGGCGATGGGCGTGCCTCATCAGGGACCGACCGTGGTTCCGCCGCTACCGGCTCCGGTCGTCGTCAGATAACCTGCGGCGTTGGTTTGAATTAAAAAGCCCGGCCAGACCTTGAAGGTTTTGCCGGGCTTTTTTCATGCGGATCAAGCCTGCATCGCCCTGATCGGTTCGCCCTTGAGCCACACCAGAATGTTCTCGACCATATCGGAATAATAGCGGCGATAGTTTTCCTGGGTGACGTAGCCCAGATGCGGCGTCAGCACGACGCTGTCGAGCTTTCGCAGCGGATCGTCGATCGGCAGCGGCTCCTGTGCGAACACGTCTAACCCCGCGCCTGCGATCTTCTTCTCCCGCAGCACGTCAAACAGGGCGTCCTGATCGACGATCGGCGCGCGCGCCGTATTGATGAGATAGCTCGTCGGCTTCATGCGCAAAAGATCGTCGCGTCCGATCAATCCGCGCGAACGCTCGCTCAGCACCAGATGGATGGTGATGATATCGGCGGTTGCGAACAGCTCCTCTTTGGTGGCGTAGCCGACGCCGGCGGCGGCGCACTTTTCCGGCGTGAGGTTCTGGCTCCAGGCAATCACCTTCATGCCGAGCGCCTTGGCGACATTTGCGACCTTGAGCCCGAGATTGCCGAGCCCCACCACGCCGAGCGTCTTGCCCTCGATATCTTCGCCGACCGTGACCTGCCATGGCTCGCCGGCTTTCATCCGCGCGGCCTCGAAGCCGATCTTGCGGGTCAGTTCCAGCATTAAACCTGTCATCAGCCCCACGGTGGGATTGCCGACATTGCCGGTGCCGCAGACGGTGACGCCGCGATCCTTGGCGGCGGCGAGATCGAAGCTGTTATTTCGCATGCCGGACGTCAGCAGCAGCTTCAGATCGGGGAGTGCTTCAAGAACATCGCGGCCGAACGGCGTACGTTCGCGCATCGCGCAGACGATGTGGAAATCCTTCAGCGCTGCGATGGCCTCGGCCTTCGAGGCGAATGGCTTGTCGAACACGGAAATGTCGACCCGATCCTTCAACGGCGACCAGTCGGCCATCGTCAGGGCAACATTTTGATAATCGTCGAGAATGGCGCAGCGGTAACGCATCAAATCAACCTTAAGATTGCGGCGAGCCGGATGGGGCCGCCTTCGAAGGGGCAGGTAACGTGGAGCGTTGATTGGCGCAAGCCGTCGCCGGTCAGGACTTGGTGACTGCGCGCTCTTTGTTGCGGCATGCCGGTCCGGGTCCGCGCATATAATATTTTTCCGGATGATAGGTATTGAAGGCGGCGTCGAAGAATTCCCTGAAGAACATTGTCACCGCTGCGGCAAGACCCTCGGTGTAGGTCGCGCCAAAGGGATGCGGCGGCCGCGGATATGGGTTCGCTGATGTCGTCATGGCGGTTTCCACGCTTTGTTGTCGATCCGGTACCGAAAGCACCTCGCGCCCCCGGTTTCCGCGACCGCAAAGCCTGCGCTTTGACGGATTAAGGCCCGGTTGCCATCTAAAGTGCGGCGCGTTTTCCACTCAACAGCCTTTCCAAATGGTTGCCCTTTGAGGGTCCCGCCGCTACATCAGCAGCAGCAAAACTCCCAAAAGACTGTTTTCAAAGATCATCCAAGGATCACGATGGCGCGCCAGTTCGTCTATTTCATGCAGGGTCTGTCCAAGATCTATCCGCCCAACCGCAAGGTTCTCGATAACGTTCATCTGTCCTTCTATCCGGATGCCAAGATCGGCGTGCTCGGCGTCAACGGCTCGGGCTAGTCGACGCTGCTGCGGATCATGGCCGGTATCGACAAGGACTATAATGGCGAGGCCTGGGTCGCAGAGGGTGCACGGGTCGGTTATCTCGAACAGGAGCCGCAGCTCGACGCCACCAAGACTGTGCGCGAGAACGTCATGCTCGGGGTCGCCAAGCAGAAGGCGATCCTTGACCGCTATAACGATCTGGCTGTGAACTATTCCGACGAGACCGCCGATGAGATGACTAAATTGCAGGACGAGATCGAGGCTCAGGGCCTGTGGGATCTCGACAGCAAGGTCGATCAGGCGATGGATGCGCTGCGCTGTCCCCCGGACGAGGCGGACGTCACCAAGCTTTCGGGTGGCGAGCGCCGCCGCGTGGCGCTGTGCAAGCTGCTCCTGGATGCGCCGGACCTGCTGCTTCTGGACGAGCCCACCAACCATCTCGACGCGGAAAGTGTGTCATGGCTGGAAGGCCATCTGCGCAATTATCCGGGCGCGATCCTGATCGTCACCCACGATCGCTACTTCCTCGACAACGTCACGAGCTGGATTCTCGAACTCGACCGCGGCAAGGGCATTCCGTACGAAGGCAATTACTCGTCCTGGCTTGTGCAGAAGCAGAAGCGCCTTGAGCAGGAGGGCCGGGAGGACGCCGCGCATCAGAAGACACTGCAACGCGAACAGGAATGGATCGCATCCTCGCCAAAAGCACGTCAGGCCAAATCCAAGGCGCGCTATCAGCGTTACGAGGATTTGCTCAAGCAGGCCAGCGACAAGCAGACCCAGACCGCGCAGATCATCATTCCCGTCGCCGAGCGCCTCGGCGCCAATGTGGTGGATTTCGAAGGGCTGTCGAAGGGCTTCAAGGATCGGTTGCTGATCGACAATCTGACGTTCAAGTTGCCGCCGGGCGGCATCGTCGGCGTGATCGGTCCGAACGGCGCGGGCAAGACCACTTTGTTCCGCATGATTACCAAGCAGGAGACGCCTGATTCCGGGACCATCACCGTCGGCGAGACGGTGCATCTTGGCTATGTCGATCAGTCGCGCGACGCGCTCGACGGCAACAAGACGGTGTGGGAGGAAATCTCCGGCGGAACCGATCAGATTTTGCTTGGCAAGAAGGAAGTGAACTCGCGCGGCTATTGCTCGGCGTTCAACTTCAAGGGCGCGGATCAGCAGAAGAAGGTCGGCGCGCTGTCAGGCGGCGAGCGAAACCGCGTGCATCTGGCCAAGATGCTCAAATCCGGCGCCAACGTGCTGCTGCTCGACGAGCCGACCAACGATCTGGACGTCGATACGTTGCGCGCCCTGGAAGAGGCGCTGGAGGATTTCGCCGGCTGTGCCGTTATCATCAGCCATGATCGCTGGTTCCTCGATCGCATCGCGACCCATATGCTAGCCTTCGAAGGCGACAGTCATGTCGAATGGTTCGAGGGTAACTTCCAGGACTATGAAAAGGACAAGCTGCGGCGGCTGGGTCAGGATGCGGCCATACCGCACCGGGTCAAATACAAGAAGCTGACGCGGTAGAGAGTGATCCGGAAAAGTGGAAACCGGTTTTCCGAAAAGATCATGTTCAGACGACAAGATAAATTCTATGCGCCGCCGTTATCCGGCGGCGCTTTACAGAAGCTTATACCCAAAGGTGTGGCACGCCCCAAAGCCACACTGGACGATCACTGAGAGAAGATTAACCGCGCACAGCGCGATGACGTAGATGCTGAGCAATCCGGCGGGACGGCTCAGTGTCGCAGATGGCCCGCTGTTGCGAAAATTGTTTTCACCAAAAACCGCAAGCTTGAACGTGAAGGCCAGCAGGATGGCCAGCGCGATCAGGATCGACCACACCGGCATGTGCAAGCCAAAAACCGCGCTGCCGATATAGTTGTGACCGGGTCTGGGATAGATATCGAGCAAGGTCTGGCGTGCCGATACGATCAGCAGGAACATTGCGAACAGCATGCTGATCCCGGTGTTTCGTGCGGAAGGACCGCGCCGGAAATGCATGATGATGCCGAAGCAGACGCCGAACATGGCAAGGCGTTGCAGCAGGCATAGCGGGCAGGGCATTTCGCCGCCATAATATTGGAAGACCATGGCCGCTGTCAGGATCGCGGCAATGACGAGCATCATCGAGAACAGAAACAGATCGTTGAGACATGCGGGCAGGGTTGAATCGAAAACGCGCTCGCCGTTCATGTCACGGCTCCGCCATGAATGCTCACCTGTAGCCACGGCATCCGAAAGCCATAATCGGGATTGTAGATTTCGAAAAGAAACAGTCCTGTTGAGAGTGCGAGACAGACAAGCAGGGCGATGACAGCAACCTTCGGAGGCCCGAAATACGCGCAGGCAAGAGCCAGCAACATCGTGGCAAATACCGCTGTCATCATCGAAATGCCCCATCGCGCATGTGAACTTGATATTAGTGTGAAAAATAGCCGCGGCGAAACGTCATTGCGGCGCGGCATGGCAGAATCTGGCATGTTTGTTATCTGAGACCTGACCGATTTAGCCGGAGCATACCATGTCATTGACGCCAGAAACGCCGCTGCCCCCGCCGGGAAGCCGATTGCTTCCGATTCCGATGCTGATCTTCGGTTCGCGCTGGCTGCAGTTGCCGCTCTATATCGGCCTGATCGTCGCGCAATGCGTCTATGTCATCCTTTTTCTGAAAGAGCTTTGGCATCTGATCGGGCATTCGTTCGATTTCAGCGAGCAGCAAATCATGCTGGCGGTGCTCGGCCTGATCGACGTGGTGATGATCTCGAACCTTCTGGTGATGGTGATTGTCGGCGGTTATGAAACATTTGTGTCGCGGCTGAATCTCGCGGGCCATCCAGACGAGCCTGAGTGGCTCAGCCACGTCAATGCCAGCGTGCTCAAGATCAAATTGGCGATGGCTATCATTGGTATTTCCTCAATCCATCTGTTGCGCACGTTCATCGAGGCCAGCAACCTTGGTGGCGTCGGCGCGCGCGCCACAAGTTTTACCGAGAGCGGTGTGATGTGGCAGACCATCATTCACTGCGTGTTCGTGCTTTCGGCGCTCGGCATTGCTTATGTCGATCGCATCTCGTCGGCTGTGATCGCACAAAGTGCGGTTACGCAGGGCGGCAATGGCGCACACTGATATGATCCGCACGCGCCGCAGATTTTTAAGGAACGCAATTTTCATCGCGATGATGAGCCTTGCCTGTCTTGCTGCAAGATCGGCGCTTGCTGCGCCTGATGCCGCTTTCACGCAGTTCATCGCTTCGCTTTGGCCGGAGGCGCAACAGGCCGGGATCAAGCGCGTGACCTTCGATGCGCAGACGCGTGGCCTCGAGCCGGACTATAAATTGCCCGATCTGCTCCTGCCCGGGCGCCCCGCCACCGGTGCGCCAAGCCAGGCCGAATTCGTGCAGGTGCCGGCGGACTATCTGAAGGAAGCGAGCCTCGTGCGTCTTGCGGCCGAAGGACAGCGGCTGATGCAGCAGCATCGCGACACTCTTCAAGCCATCGAAAAACGTTTCGGCGTGCCGGGCGGCGTGATCCTGGCGATCTGGGGCCGCGAGACGGACTATGGTCGCTACACACTGCCTTATGACGGCCTGCGGGTTCTGGCGACACAGGCCTATGTCGGACGGCGCAAGGACCAGTATCGCCTCGAGTTCATCGAGGCGTTGAAACTGATCCAGAATGGCGACGTCACGCGCGAGAAATTGCGTACGTCTTGGGGCGGCGCGACGGGTCTCACGCAGTTTCTGCCCTCCGAACTCGGCAAACACGGTGTCGATTTCGACGGCGACGGTCATGTCAACATCTGGACTTCGGTGCCGGACGCGCTCGCCTCCGCCGCGCAGCAACTCGTCAACAAAGGCTGGCAACCGGGCGTGCGGTGGACCTATGAGGTGCGCGCGCCTCGCAATATCGACTGCACGCAGGGCGTGCCTGAAGTCACCAGGCCGATCAGCGAATGGCTGCGCGAAGGTTTTGTTCCGGCGCGAGGTCTGAAGTTGAGTGCGAAGGAGTTGGCGCAGGAGGCGTCGCTGCTGCAGCCGGAAGGAATTTACGGTCCGTCATTCCTGACCACGAAAAATTATTTCGTTATCAAGGAATATAATTTTTCGGATCTGTATGTGCTGTTCGTCGGCAATCTCAGCGATCGCATCATGGGCGGGCAGCCATTCGAGACACCATGGTCGGCCTCGACACAGCTTCGCAGCGCGGATGTTGAGGCGATGCAAAAGAACCTGACGCGTACCGGGCTCTACAGTGAGAAAATCGACGGCAAAGCCGGCATGAAAACCCGCGCCGCGCTCGGCGCCTATCAGAAATCTGCGGGACTAAAGGTGGATTGCTGGCCGAGCGAAATCGTCCTTCGGGCCATGCAAGCGGGACGCTAGTCAGTTGCAGATCTGAATACTGCGTGAGCGCCAGGCATAGCCGTCCCAGAAACGCTCAAGTCCGAGATGGCATCCCGGCACTGCGAACACCCGCACGCGCGCGCCAGGCGGGTCAACATAGACTGGACGTGTGGCCGGCAAATCTGCTGCAGCCGCGGGCATTGCGGTGGTGAGCGAGCCTGAGATCGCCGCAGCAACGGACAACGCGCGAATGCTTTTCATGGGCCACTCCTCAAAGCCTGCCGGATGGCTACATTAGAATGGCAATGCCTAAAGAGATCGGAAACGAAACACCCCCGGACGGTGAAATCCACCGTCCGGGGGGTTTTATGGTTCAAAGCCTCAAATGGCTCGCCGCTCGGTTACTGGCAAACCTGCACGCGGCGGATGCGCCAGCCATAACCGTCCCAGAAACGCTGGCGCTGCCAGTAGCAGGGCGGACCTGCGACATAGGCCGGGCCACCGTAATAGGCCGGAGGAGGCGCAGCGGCTGCGCCCGCGCCGGCAATAATAGCTCCGGCTGCGACGCCGCCGAGAATGCCTGCCGTAATATTGCCGTCGCGCGCCTGCGCAGGGGCGGGTGCGACAACCGCGGCAGCGGCCAGCAAGGCGGCGGTCGCAGCGGCCAGGATCATCTTCTTCATGGCTTTACCTTTCGAATTGCTCTAGCGCGGATAACAACGGGCCGCGAGTAAAGTTGCACGATTACGTTGAACAGGAACTGAACGAATCTGCCAGTTTTCCGCCATCATCGATAGCGGCGAGTATCTCGCATTCGCAACAAAAAATCCGGGCGTGGCCCGGACTTTTTATCGTCATCCAGAATATATGATTCGCTCAGCTCAGAACATTGAGGCGTACTGCGTCAAACCGGCCTTCTGCGCGATGCTCATGGCAACCTGGCGCTGATTGTCGTCAAGCGTGGCCAGCAGCGGAGAAACGGCGGGAGCAAACCGGCGCACCGAGGCTTCGGTGATTTGCGGCTCACGCGCCAGCGCGCGTAGCGCGTTCGCAACGGCCGGCCAGTATTTTTCCTGCTCTGTCTTCAGCTTCAGCGCTGCGCGATAACGCAAAATGGCCACCTCGCTCATGGCCGCGCGAAATGCCGAAACATGGGCCGGCTTGGCGGGGGCTTCATAAGTGCTGTCCTGCGACATAACGGACGCTTCCTGAGCTGCCACAGGGGCGCTCACGGACATGACAACAAATGCAACTGCGATCGGAAAATTCCGCATGAATTCTCACTTCTGTTTACGGGATGTGGCGGCCGGGATACGGGCGCTATGTGACCAAAATGCGTTCTGGAGGTTAATGAATTAACAATCGCTCACCGCTGAGTTCGCTGTGACATTTC
>DASWQB010000314.1:0-3427 GCA_036398335.1 Afipia sp.
CTTCGGGATCAGCGGCGCGAGTTGCTCGCTGGTGGTTAAAGTCGTCTCGAAGGTGCGCAGGTTGCGGTTGTTCACGCCGAGGAGCGGCGACTTGAGTTTAAGGGCGCGCTCAAGTTCATCCTGATTGTGAACTTCAAGCAGCACATCCAGACCGTAAGCCAGCGCGGCGTCCTCGATGTCGCGCGCCGCTGCATCCTCTAGCGCTGCCATGATGATCAGGATGCAATCCGCGCCATGCGCGCGCGCTTCCGCCGCCTGATAGGTGTCGTACATGAAGTCCTTGCGCAGCACCGGCAGGCTCACCGCCGCGCGTGCGGCAACCATGAAATCCATATGGCCCTGAAACGAGGGTGCGTCGGTGAGAACGGAAAGGCACGCCGCGCCGCCATCCTGATAGGCGCGCGCCAGCGCTGGCGGATCGAAGTCGGCGCGGATCAGGCCCTTGGACGGCGAAGCCTTCTTGACCTCGGCGATCAGCGCGATGTCGCCGCGCGCAACCTTCTCGCGGATCGCCCGCGCGAATCCGCGCGGCGGAGAGGCGGCCTTCGCCATCGCCTCGATTTCGGCAAGCGGGCGCGCGCGTTTGGCATCGGCGATTTCCGCGCGCTTGTAGGTCTCGATCTTGGTGAGAATGTCCGACAAAGGGAGAGCTTCCTCAAGCATTGGAAACGGCGGCGAGCCGCGTCAATTTTTCGGCAGCGGCCCCAGTGTCGAGCGCCTTGGCGCCCAGCGCAACACCTTCCTTCAGGGTCCTTGCCTTGCCGGAGACGATCAGTGCGGCGGCGGCATTGACGAGAGCGACATTGCGATAGGCGCCCGGTTTTCCTTCCAGCACGGCGCGCAATGCTGTGGCGTTGGCCTGCGCGTCGCCGCCCGCAAGATCGGCGGTGGTGTTGCGGGGCAGGCCGGTATCTTCCGGCACGATCTCGAAGGTGCGGACTTCTCCGTTCTCGAGCGCGGCCGCATAGGTCGGACCCGCCAGCGTGATCTCATCGAGACCGTCCGAGCCGTGCACCACCCATGCCGAAGTCGCACCAAGGTTTTTCAGAACCTGCGCCAAAGGCTCGACCCAGTGTTTTGAAAACACGCCGATCATCTGCCGCGTCACCCCGGCGGGATTGGACAGCGGGCCGAGCAGATTGAAGATCGTGCGGGTGCCAAGCTCGACACGCGCCGGTCCGACATTCTTGATCGCGGGATGATGCACGGGCGCGAACATGAAGCCGATGCCGGCTTCCGCGATGCAGCGGCTGACGTGGTCCGGTGTGATGTCGATATTGACGCCGAGCGCGGCGAGCACGTCCGCCGCGCCGGAGCGCGAACTCATCGCGCGGTTGCCGTGCTTGGCGACGGGAACGCCCGCGCCCGCCAGAATGAATGCGGCGCAGGTCGAGACATTCACCGACCCCGAACCGTCGCCGCCGGTGCCAACGATATCGACGGCATCCGCAGGCGCGCTCACGCGCAGCATGCGCGAGCGCATCGCGCTCACCGCGCCGGTGATCTCGTCGACGGTTTCGCCGCGCACCCGCAACGCCATCAGAAGGCCGCCGATCTGCGAGGGCGTGGCGTCGCCCGCCATCACGGTGCCGAACGCCGCCGCCGCCTCGTCGCGGGACAAGGACGCGCCGGTCGCGACTTTCCCGATAATGGCCTTCAAGTCGCTCATGACGCGTTCGAAACCTTCGGCCGGATGCGGTGGCCGTTTACTGGTACGCACTTTCCGAAGTTTGTGCGCCGTTTCAGCAGCACCGTTCACGAACTTCGGAAAGTCATGGGTACTAGCATGTTTATAATTCCAGTACCGCTTTCTATTGGAATTTCCCGGATCGAACGCGCAGTTCGCGCTGCAGGAAATTCCAACAGGCGGTGCTAGTTGGTGGCAGCGCCGCCGGTCGCGGCGGCGAATGCGCTCTGGTTGATCTTCACGCCGATTTCGCTTTCCAGACGCGCGACATATTGCGCGACCTGTTCGTTGGTCATGCTGGTCGAAAGCGATTCCTTCAGCTTCTTCGCCTCGTCCGAATCGAGGTTCGCCGTCGGCACGGTGATGTCGATGACGCGGAACACGATACGGTCGCTGGCGTTGCCGCCTTCGATCTGCGCCGCCACGCCCTTGTCGGTGCGGAAGGCCGCTTCCACCGCGCGCTCGGGCAGACCGGTGACAGTGACGCCGCGCGTGAACGGCACGCTTTTCTCGACCCTGGCGCCGATGGCGGCCGCCTCGGCTGCGAGCGTCGCGCCCTTGTTGACCTTCTCGACGATCTCGTCCGCCTTGGTGCGCAGGCGCGCGGCGATCTGATCGTCGCGCCAGCGCGCGATGACCTGATCCTTGACCTCGTCCAGCGGGCGTTCGCGCGAGGGCGTGACGCCGAGAACGTCGAACCAGATTTCTCCGCCGCCGAAATTGATCGGGTCGTTCTCGACGCCGACATTGCTGGCGAAGGCGGGCGAGAGCAGGTCGATTCCTTGCGGCAGTCCCGAGACCGGCTTGCCGTCGGGGCCGCGTCCGGAACGATCCACAGCTTCGATGGTCACGGCATCGAGGCCGAGCTTCTTGCCGGCTTCGGCGATATTGGAGCCGCCGCTGCGTTCGTCCTCGACCTTGTTGCGCGTGTCCTGGAATTCGGCGCGGGCGCGGTCCGCCGCGATCTGGGTCTTGATCTTGTCCGCGAGGCTCTCATAGGTCGGCGTCACCCCGGGCTCGATTTTAACGATCTTGAGAAGCGCATTGGCCAGCGCGCCCTTGACCGGCTGGCTCACCTCGTTGAGCGGCAGCGCGAAGGCGGCGTCCGCGATCGCCGCGTCGCCGATAGTCCGCTTGGTGACAAGACCGAGGTCGATGTCCGTATTGGAGAGCTTCATCTCCTTGGCGAGGTCCTCGAACGACAGACCGCCTGCAATCCGCTCGCGCGCGGCCTTGGCTGCATCTGCCGTGGGGAAGGCGATCTGAAGCACGTTGCGTTTTTCCGGCGTGGCGTAGCGGTCCTTGTCGCGCTCGAAAATCTTGCGCGCCTCGTCATCGGTGACGGCGATCTTTTGGGCGATGGCCTCCGGCGTCACCGCGAGCAGCGCGATCTTGCGGTATTCGGGCGCGCGGAACAGCGCCTTGTTTTCTTCGAAGAAGGCGCTGAGCGCTTCAGGCGAGGGCGGATCGATGGTGCCGGCCTGCGCGGCGCCGAGCGTGACGTATTCGACGGTGCGTTGTTCGCCCTGGAATCGCGTCAACGCGTCGAGCTGGGTCTTGGTCGGCTCGGCGCCCGCGGTGAAGCTTCCGGCGAGCTGGCGGCGCAAGGTCGTGCGGCGCTGCTCGGCGATGTAGCGCTGCTCGGTATAATTGAACTGGCGCAGCGCGTAAGCGAAGCGCTGCGGATCGAACTGGCCGCCGACGCCTGCGAAATTCGGAACGGCCGCGATCGCGCTCGCC
>DASWQB010000315.1:0-3469 GCA_036398335.1 Afipia sp.
GCCCTCGCCGCGTTCAATTTGGCGGAAACCGGATCGTTGTACCAACCGTGATCCAGTTCGCATTCTCGCCAGCGATGTTGCGCCCGTAAATCAAGTCGAGTGAAAAGGCTTCGATCGGCCGGTAGCGAAACCCGGTTTGAAATCGCGGCTGGATGACATGGGTATCATTGGCCGCGCCGGCCTGTCCAAAAACCTCGCCTGTCCATGAAACGATCTCGGTCAATTTGATGTCCATCGCCGCGCCATATGTGAAGTAATGGATCGACGGTCTTATCCCACAGCCAGCCGCCGCTGAGATCGAGCCGCATGGTTTCCGAGAAACGATACGTGGCCGGAATGTAGGCAAACACGGATGTATTTTCGCCCGTGACCACATCCACCGAAGCGCCGAGTTCGGCGGCGAATCCAAAGGCACCGATGGACGTTGGAACGAGATTGGTCTTCACCTTGGGCGCGACGCTGGTGGACCACGTGCCGCCGGCGCGCGCGCTGGTGAGTTGTGTGCTGAATTCGACCGGGCATGTCACGTCGAGCACGCAGGCTGGATTTGCGACGGCGGCAAAGTCGGTGTTGCTCGCGCCCTGGAGCCAGGATTCCACCTTGCAGGAGCCAATTTCATTGACATCCGCGGTGTCCACCGCGAACGCGCCGCCTGCCGCGTCGGCAATATCGATGAACTGCAACACATCCATCAGAACAAAAGCTGCTGCGATTGCAAGCAGCAGGCTCGCGAACGAGACGAGCTGATGACGTGTCATGTTTTTGTCGCGGCACGCGATACCGCATAAGCTCCCCACCCCTTGGCGCGTAACTGGCACGCGGGGCATTCGCCGCAACCGAACCCCCAGGCATGGCGTGCGCCACGTTCTCCGAGATAGCAGGTGTGGGATTTCTCCACGATCAGATCGACCAGCGCGTTGGCTCCGAAATCTTCGGCCAGCTTCCATGTTGCGGCCTTGTCGAGCCACATCAGCGGCGTATGCAACTCGAAATTCCTGTCCATGCCGAGGTTGAGCGCGGCGTTGAGCGCCTTGATGGTGTCGTCGCGGCAATCGGGATAGCCGGAAAAATCGGTTTCGCACATCCCGCCGACGATATGACGAATCCCGCGCCGATAGGCCAATGCGGCGGCGAAGGTGAGAAACAAGAGATTGCGTCCGGGCACGAACGTATTCGGCAGGCCGCCCTCTCCCATCTCGATGGCGACATCACGTGTGAGGGCGGTGTCCGAAATCTCCGCGAGCGTCGCAATATCGAGCGTGTGCTGTTCGCCGAGCCGCTGCGCCCACTCGGGATGGATTTTCTTCAGGCCGTCGATGATATCACTACGGCATTCAAGTTCGATACCGTGGCGCTGGCCATAGTCGAAACCGATGGTTTCCACGCGGCTGAATCGCGCCAGCGCCCATGCAAGACAGGTTGCGGAATCCTGGCCGCCCGAAAACAGCACCAAAGCGGCTTCATTCGATCGGAATTTGTGGGTCATGGCGTGGATGTATCATCCATGGCCGCGCAGGCCAAGGCGCTGGAACTTGCTGCGAATGCCGGGATTAAGCTCGAAAACAGCTCTATCCGGAGACCATCATGGCCGCCCCACAAAAACAGAACCGAGATTTCGCACGCGAGGCAGAGGCTGCCGCATCTGACGAGCGCCGCATTCAGCAGGACATCGAAAAGTCGGATCAAGCTGCGAGGGGCAAGAAGGACGATGCGCCGCCCCAGACCGGCGCACGGATATACCCCGTTCCCCCGCTGCCAAAACAGCATCATGCCAAGCCCGGTGCGGAATCGGAGGTCGATCCGGCACCGATGTACGACGCACCCTATTATCTCGGCTCGCAAAAGCTGAAAGACAAGGTGGCAATCATTACCGGCGCGGATTCCGGCATCGGCCGCAGCGTCGCGGTGCTTTTCGCGCGCGAAGGCGCGGATATCGCGGTGCTGTATCTGAATGAACATGATGATGCAAAGACCACCAAGGCGGACGTCGAAAAAGAAGGCCGCAAATGCATCACCATCAGCGGAGACGTGGCTGACGCCGAATTCTGCAAGGCTGCTGTCGAACAGACAGTTAAGACGTTCGGCAAGCTTGATATTCTTGTGAACAATGCCGCGTTCCAGAGCCACGTGAACTCTTTTGAGGAACTCAGCGAGGCGCATTTCGACCGCACACTCAAAACAAATCTTTACGGCTATTTCCATATGGCGAAGGCCGCCGTTCCGCATTTCAAATCCGGAGCGGCCATTGTGAATACAGGGTCGGTGACAGGCATTCTCGGCAACAAGGATTTGCTGGATTATTCGATGACCAAAGGCGGCATTCACGCCTTCACGCGCTCGCTCGCCACGCACCTTTTGCCGCGCGGTATTCGCGTTAACGCCGTTGCACCCGGACCGGTGTGGACACCGCTCAATCCAGCCGACAAGGATGAGGAACAAACCGCCAAATTCGGTTCGGACACCGTGATGAAACGTCCTGCCCAGCCGGAGGAAATCGCGCCGGCCTATGTCTTTCTGGCGTCGTCGCATTGCTCAAGCTTCATCACCGGTGAAATTCTTCCCATCATCGGGGGATATACCGGCGGCTGATCCTGGTTTTGCTGGGCTGATCGCATAGCCTGCGGCATAACGGAGCATCCGTCAGCCGCAGGTTTTTTATGACCTCTCCTCCCGAAAGCTCCTCAAAAAATATCTCGCGCCTGCTCGACATTATGGCCGCGCTGCGCACGCCCGGTACTGGCTGCCCGTGGGATCTGGAGCAGACATTCGCGACGATTGCGCCCTACACCATCGAGGAAGCCTACGAAGTCGCAGAGGCCATCGCGCGGAATGATCTTGATGATTTGAGGGATGAACTCGGCGATTTGCTGTTGCAGGTGGTGTTTCATTCCCGCATGGCCGAAGAACAGGGCGCGTTCGCATTCGGCGATGTTGTAGCGGCCATCGTCACGAAAATGATCCGCCGTCATCCGCATGTATTTGGCGACAAAGCCGGGCGCATGTCTGCCGAGGACGTCGCTGGCTCGTGGGCTCGCATCAAGAATGAAGAAAAAGCTGAGCGGATAACGCGCCGGCCTGATGCTGCGCCCTCCTCGCTTCTCGCAAGCGTAAAAGAAGGGCAACCGGCGCTCGCCCGTGCGCTGGAGTTGCAACGCAAGGCTGCAACAGTTGGATTCGACTGGAACGATCCGCGCGCAGTGCTGAATAAAATCCGCGAGGAAGCCGATGAGATCGAGGCGGCGCTGGGTAGCGGCGATGCAAGCCAGATCGCCGATGAGACCGGCGATCTTTTGTTTGCGGTCGTCAATCTCGCGCGCCATGCGGGCGCCGATCCGGAAATGGCCTTGCGCGGCACCAATGTGAAATTCGAACGCCGCTTCGGCTATATCGAACGTGCACTGGCATCGCGCGGTATCGCGCTTGGCGACTCGATACTTAGCGAGATGGATGCGCTGTGGAATGAAGCAAA
>DASWQB010000316.1:0-2389 GCA_036398335.1 Afipia sp.
CGCCATTGGCGACATCAACACCTATCCCGGCAAACTGAAGCTGATCCTGTCCGGCTTCCACGAAGGTGCGTTGATGGCGCAGAAGGCGCATCGCTACGTCTATCCGGACAAGCGGCTGGTCTTCCAGTACACCACCTCGTCATCGAGCCTGCAGAAGAAGCTCGGCGTCAACTGACGTTGGCGTTGCGCGAATCCGGAGCCGTCAGGGTTGGGCGGTGCGCCCGGCAGGAGACGCGCGCGTGACAGCGCGACGCCATGCGCCGGAAATTCCAGTCAAATTTGAAGTAAGATGAGGTTGATCGGAAAGGTCCGCGCAGTCATGCTCGCGGAGCGAGACCGGGCGTGCATATACAAATTTCACGGACACGGTCTCCACTGATATTCGACGAAGACATCCTCTGACAGGAGCGAGCATTGTCGAACGATTCAGACCGGAGCTTGATAACCGGGCCGTCGTCGCCGGTGTTCGGCTTGCCGTTCGCACAGCAACCCGCGCTGCAGTTGATCTATGACACCGCGCCGATCGGCCTTGCCTTTCTCTCGCCGGACTGCCGTTACCTTCAGATCAACCAGCGCCTGACCGAGATATGCGGCATTTCCGTCGAGGGTCATCTGGGCCGCACTGTGCGCGAATGCGTGCCGGGGCTCGCGGAGGCGGTGGAAGGCATCGTCCGCTCTATCATGGAAACCGGCGAGCCGGTCACCGGCATCGAGGTTGCAGGGCAGCGCGCAAACCACAATGAAGAACGTTCTTGGATCACTTACTGGCATCCCTTCCGCCAGGCGGACGGCACGATTGTCGGTGTCAACGTCGCGGCCGAGGAAATCACCGAACGCAAGCGGGCGGAAGCGGCGCGGGAAGCGAGCGAACGCCAATTTCATACGCTGGCCGATTCAATTCCACAGCTTGTGTGGATGGCGGAAGCGGACGGCAACATTTTCTGGTTCAACAATCACTGGCACGAATACACCGGCATCCCCGCCAGCGATATTCCCGGGCAGGCGTGGCAAGGCATTCTTGAGCCCGCTGAAAGTCTCCGTGTGGTGGAGCGATGGAAGCAGGTGCTTGCGTCCGGCTCGCCCTTTGAGACCGAATTGTCCCTGCGCGGTAAGGATGACGAATACCGGCCGTTTCTGACCCGGGTCATTCCGCTTCGCGATTCAGGCGGTGTTCTCTATCGTTGGATCGGCACTCATATCGACATTAGCGAGCAGCGCCGCCGCGAGGAACATATCCGTTTCATCATCGATGAACTGTCGCATCGGACCAAGAACCTCTTGGCCGTCGTGATGGCCGTCGCCAATCAGACGGCCCGTCAGGCCAGCGATGTCCCGCAATATCAGGCCCGCTTTGCCGAACGTCTGACGGCGCTGGCGCATTGCCACGATCTTCTTGTGCGTGACAGCTGGCAGGGCGCGTCGTTTCGCGATCTTGTCTGCGCGCAGCTCAAGCCGTTTCAGGCCAAGGAAGGGCGCATCGAAATCACCGGTCCTCCCATTATTTTGAAGCCCGACGCCGTGCAGAATCTGGGGCTGGCCTTTCACGAACTCGCCACCAATGCATCGAAGCACGGCGCATTGTCGGGGCCGGATGGGCAGGTCGCGGTCGAATGGTTGCTCAATGAGACGACCGGACGAATTAAGGTACGCTGGAGCGAAAGCGGCGGACCGGCCGTTGTGTCGCCCACACGCAAGGGATTCGGCCATGTGGTGATCGAGCAGATCGTGCCGCGGGCCTTAAGCGGGCAAGGCGCGCTGGATTTCGCGCCGGCAGGCGTCAAGTGGACATTTGAATTTCCCACATCGCCGTGATGCGCTCAGCCTCAATCGAATTGGCGCGGCATGCTCAGCCCTGCTTCAAATTCAGGTGATGCACGCTCGCGGCCGGCGTGGGTCTGTGCTCTAACCGCAATTTGTGGCATATACACATAATTCGGATAAACGTAATCCAGGCTGGGTCACAATGCGCATTCTTGTGGTGGGGGCCGGTTCGACCGGCGGATATTTCGGTGGGCGGCTCGCGCAGGCGGGACGTGACGTCACGTTTCTGGTGCGGGCAAAGCGCGCCGAACAACTGGCGAGCGGCGGGTTGCAGATAAAAAGCCCGCATGGAGATTTCACGCTGGCTCCGAAACTCGTCACGGCGGATACCTTGAGCGAGCATTTCGACGCGATATTCGTTACCGTGAAGGCTTTCGCGCTCGATCCCGCGCTTGAGGACATCGCGCCCGCAGTGGGGCCGGACACAATGATCCTGCCGGTCCTCAATGGTATGCGGCAGGTCGATGCGATCACCGAGCGCTTCGGTTCGAAGGCGCTTACGGGATGCGTCTGCAAGGTTGCCACGCATCTGGATGGCGAAGGGCGCATTGTGCAGATGAACAAGCTT
>DASWQB010000317.1:0-1732 GCA_036398335.1 Afipia sp.
GCGGTCCATCGCTTCTACGCAGATGTGAGCTACGCCTTCCAAGCGCGGCTCGAACTCATCTGCGAAACGGGATTCCGTCCGCGGCGCGATCTTTCCGGCTATCGTGCCCGGGATTGGGATCTGCGGATCGCAGATCTGCACTATCGCGACATGCGTGAATGGGCTGTGGGCCGGAACGCGGCGGCTGGTTGGGATGCTTCCGAAGACACTGCAAACGGCATCACGCGAGTATGGACCGATCCTCTCCCATCGGCGGAAGTCGAACGCGTCGCGCCGAATGAAGACGCTGATTTCAAGACTCGGGTTACGTTCGGCATGGAGGCCCTCGCACGGTTAGCCGAAGGGGATGGCGCTGCACTCGGAGCAGCTTTAGCCGATATGCCTATCCTCTATGGAATTTGGATCAATGCTGAGCGCAGCAGGCTTGTCGGACTACCAACCCGGCGCCGCGAAACAGGTGAGCGCCTCATCACCGACATGGAGACGGCAAAGACCCGCATCGCGAACGGAATCGCCCTCCTCACGACCGACAGCAAGGCGCGTAAGGCGTTCCACTTCATGAATCTCGCCGTCGCCATGGCGGCCCGACGCCGGGTCGCCGGCGCGACCGGCGATCCAAATGCACTCGACGAACCGCAATGGCGGCCGTTTCAGCTCGCCTTTGTGCTGCTCAATATGGCCGGCCTGATCGACCGAACTCACGCTGACCGCGAGACGGCCGACCTTCTGTTCTTTCCGACTGGCGGCGGCAAGACAGAGGCCTATCTCGGACTTGCGGCGCTGGTGATCGCGCATCGGCGGCTGGGTGGATCGGGCATGCTCGGCGCCGGTGTCGCCGTCATCATGCGCTACACGCTGCGCCTTCTTACTCTCGACCAACTCGCTCGCGCCGCTGGCGTCGTTTGTGCGCTGGAGCTTATGCGCACCGACGCCAAGAACGTTGATGATCGCGGTCGCCGAGTGCTCGGCGACTGGCCGATAGAGATTGGTTTGTGGGTCGGCTCCGATGCGTCGCCAAACAAGCTCGGAGGCAAAGGAAAGTCTGACGAGACAACCGCGGTAGGCCGAATTCGGCGCTATCGCAATGGGCGCGACAAGCGAGCGCCGGCACCGCTAAAGGCTTGTCCGTGGTGCGGAACAGAGTTCACGCCGTCATCTTTTGCTTGCACCCCGAACGAGCATGCACCAACCAATCTGGAAATTCGCTGTGCCAACACCACCTGTGAGTTTAGCAGAAATCGGCCGCTGCCGGTTCTGACGGTCGATGAGCCCATCTATCGGCGCCTTCCTGCGTTCCTCATCGCGACAGTCGACAAATTTGCCGCTCTGCCATGGGTAGGCGAGACGGGTGCGTTCTTTGGACATGTTGACCGTTTCCAAGACGGTGTCGGCTTTTATGGCGCAGCTGAACCTGGCGAAGGCCGACCTTTGGGAAATGGCTGGTCGCTCGATCCGCCTGACCTCATCATCCAGGACGAATTGCATCTCATCGCCGGGCCACTTGGGACGGTCGCGGGGCTGTACGAGGCGGCGATTGATCAGCTTGCCTCGCGAGGCGTCGGTGAGAATCGTGTGCGCCCAAAGATCGTGGCTTCGACCGCCACCGTAAGACGCGCTGCCGATCAAATAGCCGCCCTTTTTGACCGCAGCACCACGAGCATTTTTCCGCCGCCAGGGATCGCCCGTGTCGACAGCTTCTTCGCGCGCACCGTCCCAGCAACGACAAATCCGG
>DASWQB010000318.1:0-2868 GCA_036398335.1 Afipia sp.
TACGACACGGTCCCCGGGATTGAGCCCGCTCAGGATCACGACCTGACCGTTCAGACGCTGGCCAGTGCGGATCGGTGTTCTGATCGCATTCAAGGTCGTTTTACCGTCGTCCGTCTTTGTTTCCTTCACGAGGAACACGGAGTCACCGTACAGCGTGTAATCGACCGCGGTTTCAGGAATGATGATTTTTGGATCTTCCGGCGGCAACGAAACGCTCGTGGTCGCAAACATGCCGGGCTTGAGAAGGCCCTCCGGATTATCGATGGTTGCCTGAACGCGGACATTGCGCGTATCGGCGCTGATTTGCGGTTCAATGGTCGTGATCGTTCCCTGGAATTTCCGTCCGGGATAGGCATCGACAACGGCATCGACGCTCTGGCCGACGGCAAGGATCGCGCGTGCCTTTTCCGTGGACGTGAAATTCAGATAGACTTTCGACAGATCAGTGAGCGTGACGATGGTCGTGCCGGCATTCAGGAATTGTCCCAAATCCACCCGGCGCACGCCGAGTTCACCATCGAATGGCGCACGCACGAGCTTCTGCGAGATCACGGCCTGAGTCTTTGCGACGCCAGCGGCGGCCTGATCATAAACAGATTGCGCTTGATCGACGGTGGCCTGCGGACCGAACGATTTGGCAAGCAATGCCTTGGCGCGATCGAGGGCAAGCTGGGCCGCGACCGTCTGCGCCTTGAAGCTCAAGAGATCCGCCTGCTCAGGCTCGTCATACAGCTGGATCAGCGGATCGCCGGCTTTCACCCGCGATCCTGCTTCGAACATGATCTTGGTGACACGGCCACTGACATCGGCGGAGACATCAACCTGATGCACGGCGGCAAGGTCGCCGAAACTGGTCAAAAGATTCGGCACAACTTCCGACTTTGCCTGAACAACGCTGACATTTGTCGGCGGCGGTTTCATGGTCGCGAAGAATTGCGCGATCATGTGGTTACGAAATGCGTTGAACCCGACAATCAAGAACACCACGAGCGCCAGAGCGCCGCCGACAATGATGAACCAGCGCGTCATCCGCACGCGCTGCGGCGCATGCGAGACCGGGCCCTCCTCGCTGGTGCGTGGATGGATTTTGGTTTCGACAGCGGTCACCAGATCGGATGCTTTCTGAAATAAGTTCATGTCAGGCGCTTTCTGCAATAAGTTCGGGCGTGTGACTGGCCGATAAGGCGCGATCGAGGTTCGCTGCGATGGCCGCATCGCTTAGTCCGATTCCTCGAAGAATGAAATCGCACAACTGCCGTTCCAGATATTGATCCGCCGGATAAGGCAGTGACTGAACAGGCGGAAGTCGCGTCAATGCAACAGTGTGAAGAAGGTTATGGGCGAACCAGAAAAGATTCAGCGGATCGGTGGACACACGCGTGGCATCACCCACCGCGACCGCGCGTTCCAGCGACGAGATGAAAACCGAACCGACGACCTTCCCAACTTTCTCGAAAAGCAAGCGGACGAACTCCCCATCGCCGAGATAACTGGAAACCATCAGCCGTAATTGTTGTCCTTCCTCGCCGTCCGAACAGGCGCAATCGTCGAGAAAGTGGCGCACCATGTCGCGGACGAACTGCACCAGCGTCGCCGTGGAGGGCTCCAACTCCATCAACCGGATCAAGTCTGGGTCCGCCTCACAGGATTCCGCGAGAATTTCCGCATACAGCGCGGCTTTTGTCGGAAAGTGCTTGAACAACAAGCCTTCCGAAATCCCGGCGGCCGCAGCCAGACTTTTCGTGGTGGTTCCGGCAAAACCATGGCGCGAGAAGCAGCCCTTGGCGACATCGAGGATCTGCCGGCGGCGGGAATCACTGGTCATTCGTTTCTGTAACATTTCGGCAAGTAAGCACTCACTTTGAGGCTCGTCAAATACTTTCTTGCGCTGCAATAAGCCGCACCCGTGCAAGACATTGAAATATTTAGATTTTAAGGGCCAGTGTTCCCACTGGCCCCACTTAGCTCACCCGAACGATGGCTTAGGCGCTGACCTTGGTCGGCTTCAATAGCTGCCCTGCCCCGGATATGACCTTCTCTATTGCGGTCCAGAACAGGAGCACGAACGCCAGCGTGGTGATGCTGCCGACCAGCCAGTTCGACCAGAACACACCCACCGATCCGCCCGAGCCGATCATCGACAGCCGGAAGGCATCTTCCGCGCGGCTGCCAAGCACCAGCGCCAGCGTAAACGGTGCCAGCGGAATGCCGATTTTCTTGAACACATAGCCGACCGCGCCGAACACCAGCATCAGCCAGATGTCGAACATCGCGTTCTGGATCGCGAACGCGCCGACCGCGCAGGACACCACGATCATCGGCGCGATCGCCGAGAACGGCACCCGCAGAACGGCGGCAAACAACGGCACGGTGGCAAGCACGATGACAAGACCGACCACATTGCCGAGATACATCGAGGCGATCAGACCCCAGACGAAGTCCTTGTGCTCGACAAACAGGAGCGGCCCCGGATTGAGTCCCCACACCATCAGGCCGCCGAGCAGGATGGCCGCGGTGCCCGATCCGGGAATACCGAGTGCCAACATCGGCAACAGTGCAGCTGTGCCCGAAGCATGCGCGGCGGTCTCCGGCGCGAACACGCCTTCGATGCGGCCGGTGCCGAAGCTTTCCGGCTCCTTCGAGAAACGCTTCGCCACATTGTAACCCATGAAGGACGCTGCGATCGCGCCGCCCGGCGTGATGCCAAGCCAGCAGCCGATCGCGGATGAGCGCAGCAGCGTCGCCCAGTAGCGCGGCATTTCGCGCGACACCTTGAACACGACGCGCGGGCTGATCGCGGCGGCATGGCCCTTGAGCGCCAGACGCTCTTCCATGGTCAGCATGATTTCGCTGATGCCGAACAGGCCG
>DASWQB010000319.1:0-3687 GCA_036398335.1 Afipia sp.
TCTTGCCGTGGATATAGCGGTTGCTCTCGATGCCCCAAGCATCGATGCCGAGATCGCGCAGCGCGCCGACCAGTTCGCCGCTCGCCGAGCCTGCGACCAGCAGCTTGTAGCCCTTCGTTTTGCCCCAGACGATCTTGATGAGCTTCATCAGATAGGCCGGATCGGTGAACTGGCTCCAGACCTCGCCGTAGGGACCGACATTGCGGTAATTATCGAAATAAGCGCGGTCGATCTTGTCGGACGGCGCATTGCCGGTCTCGCCACGCTCATAACGCAGTTTCATCATCTGCGTGAGGATGATGTCGGTCGCCGCATCCGATGAATCGAGCAGGCCGTTGAGCGTGGAATCGAACAGGTAATCGCCAACCACCACGAAGCCCGGATGCTCTAGCGGCTCGGGACGATGATTGGTCATCACATCGCGCGCCGGCAGGCCGCCGGGAATGCAGTTCACCGACGACAGCCAGCGGTGAATCCTGCCTTCGAGGAAATGCGCGCGGGCGTCGCCGAACGAAGCCGGCAGCGATTTCAGCGCCGCTTCGATCAGTTCGTCCTGACCAAGATTGGCGAAGGCCAGCGCGTCGGAACCGGCGATCAGGAAATTCAGCACGCCGAGCTTGCCGACATCGTGGCGCGCGCCCTCGACATAGACGCAGCAGCCGCCGAACGCTTCCGACATCCACCACGCGCCCGGCACCTGATCCTTCCAGATCGGAGCATCGAACAGCAGTGAAACGCGCAGATAATGCGCGGGCCGGTCGAAATAGGCGATGTGCTTGACCATCGAATGGCGCAGCAATTCGCCCTCCCAGCCCATCGTGGCGAGCCAGGAATGCGGCAGGCACATCACCACCAGATCGTGTTCCTTGGTGACGGGTCCCTTGCCGTTCATCATGTTGACGGCGTAGCGGCCGGAATCGGCCTTGCCGACTTTCAGCACGCGATGATTGAGATTGATCTCGGCATCGATTTCACTACGCAGGCCATGGATCAGCTGCTCGTTGCCGTTCTGGATCGAATAGAGGCCGATATAGCCCTCGACATCCATCACGTAGTTCTTGAGCGCGTTGAGGCCGTTGGTGTTGTGGCTTTCGGTGGCGATATCGGAACGCGCCATCACCTTCAGAAAGCGTTTGGCGGTCGGATCGGCAACCACCTCGTCCAGAACATCCTCGGCGCTGCGAAACGCCCACGGATGCTCGTTGTCATGCGCGCCGACGCCCTCATAATATTCGATCGGCGACACCATCGAGGCGCAGAGTTTGCGGAAATCCTCGATCGCCTTGGCGGTGACGGGTCCGTATTTGCGTCGCATGCCCGGAATATCGTCGAGCAATTCGCCGTCGAGTTGCACCTGCTCGGCATCCATCGGAATCGTCTGCAAGCCGAAATGCTGGACCAGTTCGCGTAGCGGATCGGGACCAGTCATCGAGTAATCGTAGATTTCGGCGACACCGGCTTCATACATCGCCGGCGCGGTGTCGAACGTCTTGGTCAGGATCTTGCCGCCGAGACGGTCCGACGCCTCATAGATCGTGACGCGGCACAGCGGCCCCAATTTCTTCTTGAGGTACCACGCGCTCATCAGCCCGCCGGGGCCGCCGCCGATAATGGCAAGATCGATCATTGTTCTTACTCTTCGTCCCGCCGACCCATCGCCAGCCAGCCGCGCATGATGGTCTAACGTCCAATTCCGCATAGTCTTTTGCGCCTGAAAGGTAGATGAACGAAAGCCTCCGAGGCAACAAAATCAGGCCTTAAAACATGCAAAAAGGCCGGCTTTCGCCGGCCTCTTCGCGTTAGCATTAATATCTGCCGTTTTATTCGGCAGTTGGCAGTGGCAGCGCCAGAGGCTCGGCTTCCGGCGCAGCCGGCGTGATCGAGGCCTGCTTCTCGCGCTCGTCGAGGATCAGCTTGTCGCGCTTGGTTGCGACTTCGCGAATCTTCGCCATCGAGGCGCCGGTGCCCGCCGGGATCAAGCGGCCGACAATGACATTCTCCTTGAGGCCTTCGAGCGGGTCCACCTTGCCGTTGACGGCAGCTTCGGTGAGCACGCGCGTGGTCTCCTGGAACGACGCCGCCGAGAAGAAGGACCGCGTCTGCAGGCTCGCCTTGGTGATGCCGAGCAGCACCGGCGTTCCGGTCGCGACCTTCTTGCCTTCTTCCTTCGCCTTGGCGTTGAGCTGGTCGAACTCGATCTTGTCGATCTGCTCGCCCGAGATCATGTCGGTCTCGCCCTGATCGGTGATCTCGACCTTCTGCAGCATCTGACGGACAATCACCTCGATGTGCTTGTCGTTGATGAGCACGCCCTGAAGCCGGTAAACTTCCTGGATTTCGTTGACCAGATAGGCAGCGAGTTCCTCGATGCCCTTGATCGCCAGAATGTCGTGCGGTGCCGGATTGCCCTCAACGATGAAGTCACCCTTCTCCACGATGTCTCCGTCCTGCAGATGGATGTGCTTGCCCTTCGGAATGAGGTACTCGCGGGTCTCCTCATTCTTGTCGACAGGCTCGATCGAGATGCGGCGCTTGTTCTTGTAGTCGCGTCCGAAGCGGATGGTGCCGGCGATTTCCGCGATGATGGCGGCATCCTTCGGCTTGCGGGCTTCGAACAGTTCGGCGACACGCGGCAGACCGCCGGTGATGTCGCGCGTCTTCGCGCTCTCGGTGGAGATACGCGCGACCACGTCGCCCGCCTTCACCTTGGCTCCGGCGTCGACCGACAGAATGGCGTCGACCGAGAGCATGTAGCGGGCATCGCCGCCACGAGCGAGCTTGAGGACCTTGCCGTCCTTGCCCTTGATGACAATGGCAGGACGCAAGTCCGCACCACGAGCGGTCGAACGCCAATCGGTCACAATACGCTTTGCGATACCGGTCGATTCGTCGAGTGTCTCCGAAATCGACTGGCCTTCGACCAGATCCTCGAACCCGATCGTGCCTTCGACCTCGGTGAGAATGGGCCGTGTGTACGGATCCCACTCCGAGATGCGCTGGCCGCGCTTGACCATGTCGCCTTCATCGACACGCATGCGCGCGCCGTACTGAATGCGGTGGGTCGCACGCTCGGTGCCGTCGGGATCGACGACCGCAACGACCATGTTGCGGACCATCGCCACCGTGGCGCCCTCGCCGTTGGTCGCCATCGCCTTGTTCTTGATGACGATCTTGCCGTCGAAGTTCGACTCGATGAACGACTGCTCGTTGATCTGCGCCGCGCCGCCGATGTGGAACGTGCGCATGGTGAGCTGCGTGCCGGGTTCGCCGATCGACTGCGCGGCGATGACGCCGACAGCCTCGCCGTGGTTGACCGGCGTGCCGCGGGCAAGATCGCGCCCGTAGCACTTGCCGCAGATGCCGTTGACCAGTTCGCAGGTCAGCGCCGAGCGGATCTTCACTTCCTGGATGCCGGCCTGCTGGATGGCGTCGACGTGGGTCTCCTCCATCAGCGTGCCACGCTTGACCACGACCTTGTTGGTCGCCGGATCGCGCAGATCCTCACCCGCGGTGCGGCCGAGAATGCGCGATGCCAGCGAGGCCACGACCGTGCCGGCGTCGATGATCGCACGCATCTTGATGCCGAGCTTGGTGCCGCAATCGTCCTGCGTGATGATGCAGTCCTGCGCCACGTCCACCAGACGACGGGTGAGATAACCGGAGTTCGCGGTCTTCAACGCGGTGTCC
>DASWQB010000320.1:0-5911 GCA_036398335.1 Afipia sp.
ATGCGGATAGCGAAAGCGCGTGTCCGGATCGAGGCCGACATCCTTCAACGCCTTGACCACGCGCGTCTCGCGCCCCTCGCGCGACAATAACGGCTGATGCACGCTCAATCCTTCAGCGATAATATCGCCGACCGCCATGCGCGGGCTGAGCGCGCCGAACGGGTCCTGAAACACGATCTGCATGTCGCGGCGGACGGGGCGCATCTCGTTGAAACGTAGCCCCTGGATATTTTTTCCAAGAAAAACGATCGGTCCGTCAGACGAGATGAGCCGCAGCAGCGCCAGCCCGAGCGTCGTCTTGCCCGAACCGGATTCGCCGACAACACCGAGCGTTTCGCCCTTGCGCACCGCGACACTGACGCCATCCACCGCCTTGATGTGGCCGACCGTCTTGCGCATCAAGCCGCGCTTGATCGGAAACCACACTTTCAGATCTTCAGACGACATCACCAATGGCGCGTCGGGCTGCGGCGGCGCGGGGTCGGGCTTCGGCTCCGCCGCAAGCAGCGCCTTGGTGTAAGGATGCTCTGGCGCAGTGAACACCCGCTCGACCGGCCCGCGCTCAACGATCTTGCCGTTGTTCATCACGCAAACCACATCGGCGATGCGGCGCACGATGCCAAGATCGTGGGTGATGAACAGCATGCTCATGCCAAGCCGCGAACGGATATCCGCGAGCAATTTCAGGATTTGCGCCTGCACCGTCACGTCGAGCGCGGTGGTCGGCTCGTCCGCGATCAGCAGATCCGGCTCGTTGGCAAGCGCCATCGCGATCATCACACGCTGACGCTGGCCACCCGACAATTGATGGGGATAGCTCGCAAGCCGCGTTTCCGGCTCGGGAATGCCAACCTGCGTGAGCAATTCGAGAATCCGCGTACGCGCCGCCGCGCCGCGCACGCCGCTGTGCAGGAAGATCACTTCGCCGATCTGCTTCTCGATGGTGTGGAGCGGATTCAGCGACGTCATCGGCTCCTGAAAGATGATCGAGATGTCGTTGCCGCGCACGCCGCGAATTTCGCGCTCGTCCATCGTGAGCAGATCCTGCCCTTTGAACAGAATGCGCCCGGACGGATGCGTCGCGGTCGGATAGGGCAACAATTTCAGCACCGAGAGCGCGCTGACGGATTTGCCAGAGCCTGATTCCCCGACCAGCGCCACGCACTGGCCGCGCTGGATCGAGAATGAAACATGGTCCACCGCCGTCGAGATTTTGCCGCCCTGGCGGAACGCCACCGACAAATCGCGCACATCGAGCAATGGTTCGTTGATCGCGTCCATTGCCCTACCCGAACGTCTTGCGTGGATCGAAGGCGTCGCGCACCGCTTCGCCGATGAAGATCAACAGCGACAGCATGATGGCGACCGAAAAGAAGCCCGACAGGCCGAGCCAGGGCGCCTGAATATTGGCTTTGGCCTGCGACAGCAATTCTCCGAGCGAGGGTGAACCCGGCGGCAGGCCGAAGCCGAGAAAGTCGAGCGCGGTCAGCGTCATCACCGAAGACGAAACGATGAAAGGCAGAAACGTCATCGTCGCGACCATCGCGTTCGGCAAAAGATGCCGCACCATGATCTTGGCATCCGACACGCCGAGCGCGCGTGCCGCCATGATATATTCGAAATTGCGGCCGCGCAGAAATTCCGCACGCACGAGGCCGACCAGCGACACCCACGAGAACAGCAGCAGGATACCCAGGAGCACAAAGAAGCCCGGCACCAGCACCGACGACAGAATCAAGAGCAGATAGAGTGAGGGGATCGCGGTCCACACCTCGATGAATCGCTGGAAGCCGAGATCGATCCAGCCACCGAAATAACCCTGTATGCCGCCAGCGGCGACACCGACAATCGAAGACACAATGGTCAGCGCCAGGCCGAACAGCACCGAAATACGAAAGCCATAGATCAGCCGCGCGACAACGTCGCGGCCCTGATCGTCGGTGCCGAGCCAGTTGTACTCAAGATCGCGGCAGCTTTTCAGCCCTTTTTTCTCGACCACGGATTTGCATTGCGCCTCGGTGAGCATCCATGTCGGCGGCGACGGCGCGGGCGTCGGCAGATCGAGATTGTGCGTGTCGTAGGAATAGCGGATCAGCGGCCACAGAACAGTGCCACCTTTCTCAGCGATCAGTTTCTGCAAGTACGGATCGCGATAGTCAGCGGCCGTCTCAAAATCGCCGCCGAAGGTCGTTTCCGAATAAGTGACGAAGGCGGGGAAATAGAGCCTGCCGTCGAACTTGATCAGAAACGGCCGGTCATTGGCGATCAGTTCGGCGAACAGCGAGATGAAAAACAGAATCATGAAAATCCAGAACGACCAGTAGCCGCGCCTATTGGCCTTGAAGTTCTGCCAGCGCCTTTTGTTGAGCGGCGACATGCCGACCGGATGGCGCGTCATGGGCACCGCTTCGCCAAGCGGCGACTGCGTCGTGGTCTCGATCGGAGGCACCATGCTCATGCTTGG
The DNA here is from genome assembly GCA_036398335.1 of Afipia sp. Taxonomy (GTDB): domain Bacteria; phylum Pseudomonadota; class Alphaproteobacteria; order Rhizobiales; family Xanthobacteraceae; genus Afipia. Next base: position 2,465 of record DASWQB010000320.1, read on the forward strand.
CGCGCCTCGAAATCGATGCGCGGATCGACCCACATGTAAGCAAGATCAGAGATCAGGTTCACCACGAGTCCGACCAGCGAAAAGATGAACAGCGTGCCGAACACCACCGGATAATCGCGGTTCAACACGCTCTCGAATCCGAGCAGCCCGAGGCCATCGAGTGAGAAGATCGTCTCGATCAGGAGCGAGCCGGAAAAGAAGGCGTGAATGAATGCGCCGGGGAAACCCGCGATCACGATCAGCATCGCGTTGCGGAAGATATGCCCGTAAAGCACCTGGGTCTCACTGCAGCCCTTGGCGCGCGCGGTCGTGACATATTGCTTGCGGATTTCATCGAGGAACGAGTTTTTCGTGAGCAACGTCATGGTCGCGAAGGCGCCGAGCGCCATCGAGATCAGCGGCAATGTCAGATGCCAGAAATAATCGATGATCTTCCAGTACCACGGAAACTGCGACCAGCCGTCCGACGTCAATCCGCGCAGCGGAAAGATGTCGTAGAACGATCCGCCGGCGAACAGTATGATCAGCAGGATCGCGAACAGGAACCCGGGAATCGCAAACCCGATAATAATAATGCCGGATGTCCATATGTCGAAGCGCGAGCCGTCCTTGATGGCTTTGCGGATGCCGAGCGGTATAGAGATCAGATAAGTCAGCAGCGTCATCCAGATGCCGAGCGACATCGACACCGGCAGTTTCTCCTTGATGAGCTGCAGCACGCTGACATCGCGGAAGTAGCTTTTGCCGAAATCGAAGCGCGCGAAATTCCACAGCATCAGCGCGAAACGCTCGGGCGCTGGCTTGTCGAAGCCGAACTGCTTTTCGAGGCTCTTGACGAAATCCGGATCGAGACCCTGCGCGCCGCGATATTTCGAATTCATCGCATCACCAGATGCGCCGACCTGGCTGCGCGCGCCCATGTCGCCGCCGCCACCGGAGATGCGCGAGCTGGCGCCCGTATCGGAACCGGAGAGCTGCGCGATCACGCGCTCAACCGGACCGCCCGGCGCGAACTGCACCACGACGAACGACACGAACAGAATCCCGAGCAATGTCGGGATCATCAGCAGAATGCGTCGAAGAATATAGGCGCTCATTTTGTTTCGCCTATTTGGAATTTTGTTTGGGATCGGAGTTCAAAGCGGGAGCGGTTGCTTTCGCTGGCTCCGACCACCACAGATCTGGCGCGCCGACGCCGGCATATTTCGGCAATTTAGCGGGATGCCCGAACACGTCCCAATAAGCGAGCCGGTGCGAATTGGCGTACCATTGCGGCACCCAGTAACGCCCGGCGCGGATGATGCGATCCAGCGCGCGCGCGGCGAACACCAATTTAGGCCGCGTGTCTGCGGCGATGATCTGATCCACCATCGCATCGACGACGGGATCGGAAATTCCGGCAAGATTGTTCGAACCTTTGGTCGCGGCAGCCTTGGTGGAAAAGAACGGACGCAATGAATCGCCGGGCACGGTTGAGAAGCCAAACCGCTCGATGATGAGATCGAAATCGAAATCGTCGCGGCGCGCGCGGTGCTGCACCGGATCGACGAGGCGCAGCGTCGCCTCGATGCCGAGCGTGCCGAGGTTCTTGATGTAAGGCATGTGATGAGCCTGAAATGCCGGCTCATCGAGCAGGAATTCGATCTTGAACGGCTCGCCCTGCGCGGTGAGGCGTTTGCCGTCCTTCATCACGCAGCCCGCCTCATCGAGCAATCTGATCGCTTTTCGCAGCAGCGCACGGTCCTGCCCCGAGCCATCGGACACCGGCGGCACATAAGGCACGCCGAATACTTCGTCCGGGACCTTGCCGCGAAACGGCTCCAGCAGCGCGAGTTCTTCCGGCGAAGGCGCGCCGTTCGCCATCATGTCCGAATTCTGGAATGGCGAGACCGTGCGCGCGTAGGAGCCATACATGATGGTCTTGTTGGTCCATTCGAAATCGAAGGCGTTGCTGATCGCCTCGCGCACGCGTGGATCCTTGAACTTGTCGCGGCGGGTGTTGATGAACCAGCCCTGCGCGCCTGACGGCGTGTCGTCCGGCATCATCTCCTGCCGCACGCGGCCGTCCTTGACCGCAGGGAAATCGTAGCGCGTGTTCCAGATTCGCGAAGTAAACTCCTCGCGGTAAAGATAGCTGCGGCCCGTAAAGCCCTCGAAGGCGACGTCGCGGTCGCGATAGAATTCATAGCGCACGGTATCGAAATTAAACGCACCGCGCGCCACCGGCAGATCTTTCGCCCACCAGTCCTTGACGCGTTCATATTCGATGTAGCGCCCGGCCTCGAAGCGGCCGACCTTATAGGGGCCGCAGCCCAGCGGAATCTCGAGCGTCGATTCCTCGAAGGGCCGGGTCGAATAATACGCCTTGGAGAAGATCGGCAGGCCGCCGACATACAGCGGCACGTCTCGTCCGCGCTTTGGCGCGAATGTCACGATCAACGTCGCATCGTCCGGCGCTTCCGCTTTCACCACATCCCGCATCTGCTGCGTAATCAGCGGATGACCTTTTGTCTTGAGGATGTTCAGCGAGAAGGCCGCATCCTGCGCGGTCAGTTTACTGCCATCATGAAAGCGCGCTTCGGGCCGCATCGCGAAACGGTAGATCAGCCCGTCCGGTGCAATCGACACGCTGCGCGCGGCAAGGCCGTACATCGCATCCGGTTCATCGCCCGCGCGCACCATCAGCGTCACGAAGGTCTGCTCCATGCCAACAGGCGCGTCGCCTTTGAGAATGAAGCTGTTCAGCGTGTTGAAGGTGAAAAACGACTGGTTGTTGGCGCGGTAGGACGGCACGGTCGAAAACAGCCCGCCCTTCGGCGAGCCAAGATTCACGTAATCGAAGTTCTTGAAATCGGCCGGATATTTCAGATCACCGAACGCGGACATGCCATGAGATTCGAGATGAGATTCGAGATGAGATTCAGCAACCGTGTCGCCTTGACCAGGTAAGGTTTGCGCGGACCATGACGGCTTCACGCCGCCGGCCATGGCCGCGCCGGCGCCGAGCACGAGAACGCGGCGGCGCGTCAGAGCGGTCAAGAGCGCCGTCCGATCTTGTCGGCGCGGACTTTGTCGAACCACCAGATCGACGGAAATCCCGGCTGGCCGTATTTCGGCAGCTCAGCGGGGCGGCCGAAACGATCCCAGCGCGCGGTGCGGATTTTCGGATAATTCCATTGCGGCACCACGTAGTGGTTCCACAGAAGCACGCGGTCAAGCGCGCGCGTCGCGGCAAGGAGATCGTCGCGATCCTTGGCGTAAATCACGCGCTCGATCAGCTTGTCGATCGCCGGATTCTTGATGCCGACGACGTTGCGCGAACCGGCCATGTCGGCGGCCTGCGATCCCCAGAATTCGCGCTGTTCGTTGCCGGGCGACAGCGATTCCGGCCAGGAGGACGTCACCACGTCGAAATCCCAGCTCCGCAGCCGGTTCTCGTATTGCGCG
>DASWQB010000321.1:0-2977 GCA_036398335.1 Afipia sp.
TTCGTTGGGTTCGCTCTCGCGGTCGATGTCGGCGCCGTCATAGCGCAGCAGCAGTTCGAATCTGTCCGCCGGGACGGGATGACTGAGCTCTTCCGCGATCTCGCGCACCGCGCATTCAAGATTGGTCTCGCCATTCTCGCAATGGCCACCGAACAGCGAAATCTTGCCGGGCTGCAGGATGGTCGGAATATCGTCGCGCTGCTGCAGCAACAGATTGCCGGACGTGTCGAGCAGGATGGCGCAGCCGATGCGGCGGGTCGAGGCGGGCGCGCTCATCTCATGCCAGAGCGGGAGCCGCGCCGTCCGCGCGCGGTGTTTGCGCCAGCGCCTTCGCGACGAACGCGTCCAGATCCCCGCCTGCGAAAAGATATCCTGCTATGCCCGCCGCTTTCGCCGCTTCCATGTCGGTCTCCTTGTCGCCGATCACGAAACTGCGCGCGGCATCGACGCTCCAGTGCGCCATCAGATCGAGGATCATGCCGGGTTTCGGCTTGCGCCAGTGATGGTCGATCGCGAAGGCTTCGATGCTGCCGTCCGGATGATGAGGCGCGAAGCGTGCGTCGTCGATGCGTGCGCCTTGCGTGGCGAGTTGCGCGAACATCCAGCGGTGCAGCGCCTCGACGTCGCTCTCTTTATAAAGACCGCGCGCCACGCCGGACTGGTTGGTGATGACGAACACGTGGTAGCCCGCTTCATTGAGGCGGCGCACGGCGCGCGCGGCGTTGTCGATCCAGCGGATGTTTGCAGGATTCCACACATAGCCGTCGTCGTGATTGAGCACCCCGTCGCGATCCAGAAACGCGGCGGGTTTCCGTGTCGCGTTCATTGCGCGGCGCGCGCCATCAGGACGGCTTCCGCCTCGTCGCAGATCGCGTGCAGCGCCATCATGTGAATCTGCTGCACAACAGGCGTGTCGTCGGTCGGCGAGATGAGAACGTGATCGCACACGTCTTTCAGGCCCGCGCCCTTCAGTCCGGTGAAGCCGGCGCTGACGATACCCATCTCGCGTGCGCGCTTGATCGCAGCCAGAATGTTCGGCGAGCGGCCCGACGTGGTCAGTGCGATCAGCACATCGCCTTTTTGTCCGAGCCCTTGAAGCTGGCGGGAAAAAATCTGCTCGAAGCCGTAATCGTTGCCGATGGCCGTCAGCGCCGAGGTGTCGGTGGTCAGCGCGATCGCCGGCCATGCCGTGCGTTCACGCTTGTAGCGGCCGACGATCTCGGCGGCGATGTGCTGCGCGTCCGCCGCGCTGCCGCCATTGCCGATCAGCAGCAGCTTGTTGCCGTTCGCGATCGCGTCCGCGATGACCTTGGCGATGCTGTGGGACGCCGCCAATACCTCCCCCTCGTGCACGGCGCGGTTGAGCGCATGCAACGAACTTTCAAAATGAGCTTTGATGCGGTCGCCGGTCGGGTTCTCTGTCATGGTTTACTGGTAAAGAGCGGGAGGGACGGGCGCAAGACGACTCTCGTCTTTTGAGTTGACGCGTTTTCTTTATGCGAACCGGTTTCCATGTCGCTCGAAAACGCCGTGGGCAGGCAGGATGACAGTTAACGCCAATGTCATCCGGTTTTAATGCGCGTAATTGGCGACGTTGACCCGGCCGTTGCCGATCACATCCAGCGCGGCGGCGACCACATCGCTCGCCGGAATGTCGCGCATGCACAGATGATGATTCATCCGGCACACCGGCTTGTGGCACGGCTGACAGTCGAGTGTGGTTTTGGTCTGCACCATGGTGGCGGCGAGGCCGTTGAGCGGCGCCCAGTGATAGGGACTGGTCGGACCGAAGATGCCGACCGTCGGCGTGCCGATCGCAGCCGCCACATGCATCAATCCGGAATCGTTGGAGATCGCGATTTTCGCCGCGGCCATCGCCAGAATGGCGTTGCGCAGATCAGTGCCGGTCATATCGCGCACGCGCGCGCCGCCGGCGGCGACAAGCTCCGCAGCCGCCGCTTTTTCGCCGGGCCCGCCGATCACCCAGATGTCGAAGCCCTTCTGCGCCAGTGTCTTTGTGGCCTCCGCGTAATACGTCCAGCGCTTTGATGCACCCACTGAGCCCGGCGCAAACGCAATGGCGCTGTTGTCGCCGAGCGCATTCGCCTTGCGCCATGCCGCGATTTCACCCTGCGGCACAACCAGTTGCGGCGGCGGCCAGTTTTCGGTCAGCTTTGCATGCGGCGGCAGCGCCAGCGCGCATTTCTTGTCGATGAAGCGCGGCAGCTTCTTCTCGCCCCAGCGCCAGTCGTTGATCAGGCCGAAGCGCACTTCGCCGACAAACCCTGTCCGCTGCGGAATGCCCGCCAGCGCAGGTGCCAGCGCCGACTTCCAGGTTCGCGGCATGATCAGGGCCGTACCATAATTTTCCGCGCGCAGGCGCTTGGCCAGCCCGAGTTCCCGATCAATCGAGATCTGTGAGCGCGGCAGATTCCACTCGATGCCCTTTCGAACGCCCGGCATATAGTCGACCAAAGGCGCGCAAAGGCTGGTGGTGAGCAGATCGACCGGCCGGTTCGGCCAGCGTTCTTTCACCACGCGCACGACGGTGTGACCGCGGACGAAATCGCCGATCCACATATAGGGCACGATCAGAACCGGACTCGTCAGCGTCGGGTCCGGCTCGATGCCCAACTCATGAAATGATTGAAAATTCATACCTTAATCGGCTCGCGAAGCGCTGCCGCAGAAGGGCGGCCGGGGTCTCTGATAGCCTCTTAAAGCCGCTCGATAAATGAGGAAATTCAAGCCTCCGTCTTCACCAAATTTGTCTCTCGGCGTTGCCTGCGAGCCGTGAGTGGGGCAAAGGTGGCCGGTCAAAACGTGTAAGGCTCATTCATGCTGCTTGTCACCGGGGCCGCCGGTTTTATCGGATCGAATGTGGTGGCGGCGCTCAACGAGGCCGGCCGCTCCGATGTCGTGGTGTGCGATTTTCTCGGGACCGAAGGCAAGTGGCGCAACCTCGCCAAACGGCAGC
>DASWQB010000322.1:0-2567 GCA_036398335.1 Afipia sp.
GCGCACGTTGCGCGGGATCATGGTGTCATAAACCTTGGAGCCCATGAACTGGCGAACATCGGCAACAACCTGATTCGACAGATTGTTGCGGGCGTCGAACATCGTCAGCACGATGCCGTGGATGGTCAGCGTCGGGTTCAGCGTCGAGCGGACCTGCTCCACCGTTTGCAGCAATTGCGACAGACCTTCGAGCGCGAAGAATTCGCACTGAAGAGGAACGAGGATCGCGTGCGAAGCCGCCATCGCGTTCACGGTGATGAGGTTGAGCGACGGTGGACAATCGACCAGCACGTAGGTGTAGTCGGTCTCGTCGGTCGCATCGGTGTTCAGATCGGCGATGGCGTCGCGAAGGCGGAACGCCCGGTCGCGCGCCGAGCCGAGTTCGAGCTCAAGGCCCGACAAATCCATGGTCGAGGAGGCGATGTGCAAACGCGGCACCGCCGTCGGGATGATCGCTTCGCGGAGCTTCGCTTCGCCGATCAACACGTCGTAGGTCGAACAGTTGCGATTGCGCCGATCGATGCCGAGGCCGGTCGAGGCGTTGCCCTGCGGATCGAGATCGACGATCAACACGCGCTCGCCGATCGCGGCCAGCGCGGTGCCGAGATTGATTGCCGTCGTCGTCTTGCCGACGCCGCCCTTTTGATTGGCCAGCGCGAGAATGCGTGGGTGGCCGGGCTTATGAGCCGCGCCGCCATTTTCGCCTTTGAAAATTCCGTCCAGTCCGATCATGCCCGTGCCCTGCCTGTAGCGGATAATACGCTCCGCCGTTCGATGCTGCCGATCTCGACAAGCCATCCCCCACCGGCCGTCCGGCTGGGATGTAATTGAGGTTCGATTGTCCAGTATTTAGTAGCTTGCGTCAATTCAAACTCTACATCTTGCCCCTTGAGAAACACTGCTTTTGCGCCGTTTTTCACCAAGGGCTCCGCAAAGCCGAGCAGCGTTTCTACCGGAGCCAACGCGCGTGCGGTGACGCAATCGACCGGCGCCCTGACGCTGTCCACATAATCCCCGATATCCATAGGATGGATGATGCCCCGTCCGCCGGTGACGCGAAGCGCCTCGCGCAGGAATGCCGCCTTCTTGGCGTTGCGCTCAACGAGATTTACCATGGCCTCGGAATCATCGGCGAGCGCACAGGCCAGGACGACGCCCGGGAAGCCGCCACCGCTGCCGAGATCGACCCATTTTTTTGCGTCCGGCATCAGATCAAGAAGCTGAAGCGAATCGGCGATGTGCCGTGTCCAAAGATGCGGAAGCGTCGATGGCGCGACAAGGTTGGTCTTCGCCTGCCACTCCAGCAGCAGCGCAACATAGGCATCGAGCCGCGCAACTGTTTCACGTGAAACAGGCGTCAGGGCCAGCGCCTCGTTTTTGTCGTTCGCCGACGGTAAGACGATAGATGGCTTGGTCACGTGCCGCTCCGGACGCGAGCGATGAGTCGCTACGGGAAGATTATATCAGTTTGAGGCGACAGATGTTCGCTTCGCCTGCCGGCGCAGATAAGCGGCGAGGATCGCAAGCGCCGCCGGGGTCATGGCTTCGATCCGCGCAGCCTGGCCGATGGTGCGGGGCTGCACGGTCTGAAGTTTGTGCCGCGCCTCATTGGAGAGGCCCGGCACATTGGCGTAATCAAGTCCCGTAAGAACCAGGCCCTCATCGCGGCGGAAGGCGCTGACATCCGCCGCCTGCCGCGCGAGATAGACGTCGTATTTCGCGTCAATCTCCAGATGCGTTGCGATCACTGGGTCAATGACCGACAACTCCGGCCAGATCGCCGCAACGGCGCACCATTCGATCTCTGGATAAGCGAGCAGTTCAAAGGCCGACCGGCGTTGTCCATCGCGATTGAGCGAGAGGCCGTGTTTGAGACCTTCATTCGGCGTGATCGACAACGTCTTCGCCAGCGTCGTGGCGTCCGCCAGCGCTGCCATTTTTTTCACGTGAAACAATTTCCGCGCAGCGCCGACACAGCCCAGCGCGATGCCGCGGTCAGTGAGGCGCTGGTCGGCGTTATCGGCACGGAGCGTCAGGCGGTATTCAGCGCGCGATGTGAACATCCGGTAGGGCTCGGTGATGCCGCGCGAGGTGAGGTCGTCGATCATCACGCCAAGATAGCCGTCGGCCCGGTCGAAGACCGCAGGCGCGCTTCCGCCGGCCAGCAAAGCGGCGTTGAGGCCTGCCACAAGCCCCTGTGCCGCAGCTTCTTCATAGCCCGTGGTGCCATTGATCTGGCCGGCCAGAAATAGCCCCGGAACGCGCTTCGTCTGCAGCGTGGCATCGAGTTCTCGCGGATCGACATGGTCGTATTCGATGGCGTAGCCGGGCCGGATGATGCGGGCGTTTTCCAATCCCGGAATCGTGGTCAGGATCGCCTGCTGCACCTCTTCCGGCAGTGAAGTCGAAATCCCGTTGGGATAGACCGTGCCGTCGTCTAGGCCCTCCGGCTCCAGAAAAATCTGGTGCCCGTCGCGGTCGCCGAACCGGACGATCTTGTCCTCGATGGACGGGCAATAGCGCGGGCCTGTCGAAGTAATCTGGCCGGAATACATCGGCGAGCGATG
>DASWQB010000323.1:0-14290 GCA_036398335.1 Afipia sp.
GGCCTCGGCTTTTCAGCGGTTCTGGGCCATAAGGATGGACTTACGAACGTCCCGCCGCGCAGCACCTCTTTCATTGCGAGTAGCAGCTCTTCGCCGGCAGCCGTTTTAAGGACATAACCGCGGATGCCGATGCTGAGCGCTTCATCGACCATCGCGGCCTGCGCGTGCATCGTGAGAATGACGGTGGGAATATCGAGGCCCTGCCGTCGGATTTGCCGATAGGCTTCGAGGCCGCTCACATTCGGCATGGTTATATCAGTTAGCAGGATATCCGGCCGCTCCTTCACGACGAGCGCCGGCACCAGCGTGCCGTCGGTCACAATGGGCAAAACCGTGTATTGGGCGCCCAGCAATTCGGCGATGCCCTCTGCCACGATCCGATGATCATCGACAATCAGCACTCGAGGTAGCGCAACCATCTCAAACCTGCGCCGGCACTTGGAGGAAAATCTGCGTTCCGCGGCCGATTTCAGAGCGGATATTCAGTTGTCCATGGAGCAGCGCCACTCGTTCCTCCATGCTGAGCAAACCCAACCCTTGGCGGTGCATCGAAGCCGTATCGAATCCGCGCCCATCGTCTTCGATCGCCAGTTTATACGAACCTTGCTCTTGACTGAGTCGTACATCGATCCGCCGTGCCCCGGAGTGCCGGATCGCGTTGCCGAGAGCCTCTTGAGCGATGCGATAGAGTCCCAAGGATGTTTCATAAGGTGGGTGCTGATCGACACCTGTAAATTCGAATGTCAGCTTACCGTCCCAGTGTTCGGCGGTCTCATCCACCAGGGACTTCATCGCGCGCGTCAATCCGACGTGATCGAGGACCGCCGGATGCAGATTGTGTGAAAGACGCCGAACGTCATCCGTCACAGATTCAATCAGCCGCTGCGCTTCGTCAACGCGTTCCGGCGCGCTGCCGGGCGCCTGCGTCTTCAGGCGGCTCATTTTGATGGCGAGCAAGGCGAGGCGCTGGTTGACACCATCGTGCAATTCCCTCGCCATCCGACTGCGTTCTGTCTCCTGACTTTTCAAAAGGCCCGTCGCGAGTCTTTGCACCCGCGTCTGCATCGTATGCTGTTGCTGCGCTTGAATCGCCAAAGCATGTATCAGCAACCCGACTGCGAGCAACCAGAGTTGCAACATATGGACATCGGCCTGGCCGCCATCGGTCGCGAAGGGTCCGTTCCGGTAGATTCCCAAGCCCGCGGCCGGAATAGCTACCAATAGAAGCCCAATGCTGGATCCGAGCACGCCGAAGCGTAGCGCGGCCACCAAGAGCAAAGGGACCGGTGCGAACAGCAGCACGGGGAGAACGGTCGGCGTTGGCGGAACCGCGAGCCACAATCCCAGAGAGAAAAACAGCACGCCGAAACACAACAGCGCAGCCTCGATCCAGGAGTTCGGTAACAGCGGCTTTTGCTGCTGGGCGAGAACGACGATCGGCGGCGTTAAAAGTAAAAAGGTCATGGCATGCGATGGCGTCACGGTCAGCCATGCCTCCAGAATACTTTTGCGAAGACCGGATAGGTTGAGCAGGCAGGCTGTCACAATGCCGGTCGAAGCGGGGAGGGCGACGACAGTAACCAGAAGATATTTTGAGAACGACACGATGCTGGAGAACAGGGAGGGGAGCATAGGTCCGACAATTCGCGCGGCAATACTGATTGCGGCGCAGCAAAGGGCGTAGCCGAGGAAAGAGAAACTGTATGGCCGCCCGAGCGGCATCAAGGCTGTGCCGCCGCCAATGACGACACCCAAAACAAAAGCGAACCAGTCGCGTTTGGGGCGAAGCAACATGAAGGCCAGCACGATGCCTCCCGGAATCCAGATCGTGCTTGCCTTATCCGGATGAAACCAGAGCATTAGCGACGCGAACTGACCAACGAAAGCGATCAGTAGTCCCGCCGCGAACAGCAGAGCCTGCCGCAAACGCGGCCGGTCATCTGAAAAGCTTGCGACGTCCGATGCGCTGTGGTCCAGCATGCTGCTATCCTGACTTCCAATCAGGCAACTTCATATCAATATCTTTTGGGTCGGCCTTTCCTGAACGCCGACCCCGGCGAGCTTCAACTCCGTAAAAACCGCAGAAATTGCCGCGTATTTATACGCTTGCTTTTTTCCGTGAAAAGACCGGGAGTTCCGGAGCTTTTTAGTGTAGCCTTGAACGGCGGCGCTCATTATCGCACTGCCAAAATAGTATGCCTAAAATAGTACGCAAAGGGAGCCGGACCCATGCATGCATCTTCAAGAATATCACTGAAAAGGATCGCAGCCGCCGCCTTCATGGCGGCGAGCATCTTCGGCTCTGCGGCGGCACAGGACGCTCGCACGAAACCCACGCCGGATGAACTTTATGCCATTGCACGCGAGGCCTATCTCTACGCGTATCCGATCGTCAGCATGGATGCGACCATGCGCCAGGCCACTAATGTGCCTGATACCAACGCGATCAACATGCGGGCGCCGGTTAATCAGTTCGCACATGCTCGAGCCTATCCGAAGTCGGACGAGAAGGATGTCGTACGCTTCAACTTCGACACGCTCTATTCCTTTGCGTGGCTCGATCTCTCGCGTGAGCCAATCGTCCTGTCCGTGCCTGACACGCAAGGCCGCTATTACCTGCTGCCGATGCTGGATATGTGGACCGACGTATTCTCGGTCGTTGGCAGCCGGACGACAGGCACCAAGGCTGGCACTTATGTGATCGTGGCGCCCGGCTGGACCGGTCCGCTCCCCGATGGCGTCAGGAAAATCGAGGCGCCAACGTCGATGATCTGGATTCTCGGCCGCACGAAAACGGACGGTCCGGCCGACTACGATAACGTTCATAAGGTGCAGGACGGCTACCAGCTCACGCCGCTCTCGCAATGGGGTAAAAATTATACGCCGCTAAAGAACGCGGTGACCGATCCGTCCGTCGATAACAAGACGCCTCCGCTCGTTCAGGTCAACAATCTCGACGGTATCGCCATGCTTTCGCGGCTGGCGGACCTGATGACGAAATATCCGCCCCACGCCAACGACTATCCGATGCTGTTTCGCCTTCGCGAGTTGGGGATAGAGCCAGGCAAGCCACTGGACGTTGCAAAGCTCGATCCGCAGACGGTTACCATCATCAACAAGGCTGCCAAGGATACGATCGCGTATCTGCCGGAGACGATGAAGACCAACGGGATCATGGTCAACGGCTGGAACATCGGCCGCGACAACATGGGCACCTATGGCACGTCCTACAGACAGCGCGCGATCATCGCGCTGGGTGGGCTGGGCTGCAATCTGCCCGAAGACGCGGTGTACCCGACATCATTCGTCGATGGCGACGGAAAGCCACTGAACGGCGCGAACAAATACGTTCTGCATTTCGACAAGGGCAAACTGCCGCCGGCCCAGGCATTCTGGTCGATCACGATGTACGACAAGGACGGCTTTCAGATTCCAAACCCGATCGATCGCTTCGCCATCGGCAGCTACGACAAGCTCATCACGAACGCGGATGGATCGTTGGACATTTATGTACAGGCTGCGTCGCCCGGCAAGGACAAGGAGGCGAACTGGCTTCCCGCGCCGAAGGATGAATTTCAGCCGACGATGCGGATCTATTCCCCCAAGCCGGAAGTTCTGGACGGAACGTGGGTACCTCCACCGCTCAAGAAGCTGAACTAGGCCGCCAGACAAAATCATTTCATTTCGTCTTCGCTCACGCGACGAACCTTCATTCGGGAGAAAGCAATGAGAAAATCCTTTTTACCGGCGGCATGCGCCGCGATGATGTTGTGGGCACCAGCCGTATCGGCGCAGCAGACTATTTCGGCCGATGAGGCGCGCGAGATTGCGCGTGACGCGTTCATCTACGCCTATCCGCTGGTTCTATCGGAGATCACTCAACAGATCGGACAAAACGTCGTCCAGCCCATCGGCTCCAGTGCGCCGCTCAATCAATTCGGGCATATGCGGGAATTTCCGGATCCTTCGTTCACCATCGTGGTCCGGCCGAACGCCGACACCTTATATTCGACGATGGGTTACGATGTAGCCAGAGAGCCGCTGGTCTTCAATATTCCCGCTTCTGGCAATCGTTATTATCTGCTGCCGTTCCTTGATATGTGGAGCGATGTCTTCACGGTTCCCGGCACGCGAACATCTGGCAATGGTGCGCAAACATTTGCGATTGTGGGCCCGGATTGGAAGGGGCGCTTGCCTGCCGGCGTCACCGAATACAGAAGCCCCACCGCAAGGGGGTTGCTGATTGGGCGCACCCAGACGAACGGAAAGGCCGACTACGAGGCTGTCCGCAAATTCCAGGACGGCTTCAAGGTCGTTCCGCTCAGTGCCTACGGCAAGTCCTACACGCCTCCGAAGGGCAAGGTCGATCCGAAGCAGGATATGAGCGCGCCGCCCGATCAGATCGACAAGATGAATGCCGCGACATTCTTCGCCCTGTTTGCCGAATCCATGAAGCAAAACCCGCCTCACGCCAACGATTATCCGATCCTCGATCGGATGAAGCGGATCGGCATCGAGCCCGGTAAGAGTTTCTCGCTCGCCTCCGCATCGAAGGAAATCCAGGACGCTTTGAACGCAGCGCCTGCAGATGCGCTTCCCGCGATCAAGAACGCATGGAGCAAAGCCGGCATTCTCGCGAATGGCTGGCGCACGAATGTGACCGCGATCGGCACCTACGGCACCGACTATCTGCACCGGGCCGGCGTCGCCTATGGCGGATACGGAGCCAATCCGATTGAGGAAGCCCTCTATCCGACAGCATTCGCCGATGTCGATGGCCAGCCGTTCGACAGCGGTAAACGCTATGTCCTGCATTTCGAGAAAGATCAGATACCGCCGGTTCGGGCCTTCTGGTCGTTGACCATGTATGACGACCGTCAGCTCTTCACCGCCAATCCAATCGACCGCTATGCAATCGGTGATCGAGACAAGCTGGCTTACAATGCTGACGGCTCGCTCGATCTCTACATCCAGAGCGAATCTCCTGGAAAGGACAAGGAAGCGAACTGGCTGCCGGCACCGAAGAGCGGAACGTTCACCATGAACATGCGGCTCTATTGGCCCAAGGCGGTGGCACGTGACGGGACGTGGGCGCCGCCTCCGGTCAAGCGACTGGATTGAGTTGACGCTCGAACGTGGCGGCTTGGGGCACGTTGCTCCTCGCCGTCGTACCGCTGGGAGAGATGACGTCTGTAACTAACGTGAGCCGGAGATCGCATGACGATGGCGATGAATGGATGCATGACCTTAAGTCTCATAAAAAGCGGATGCGTCGCGGCACTGATCGCCTTCACCATGACGGATATGGTAGCCGCGCAGCAGCCGGCGCCAGGAGAGAGTCTCGGCCTGCCCTCTATTCCTAATCTGCGGGACGTCGGAGGCTACACCACACGCGACGGCGTCCTCCTTCGCCGCGGGCTGCTGTTTCGCTCCGACCAGCTCAACCCGGTGAGCGAAGCAGATTTGCAGAGACTGGGGGCGTTGAAGCTGAAGAGCGACTTCGACCTGCGCACAGCCGATGAACGTAGTGCAAGACCCGACCAGACACCGCCCGGCGTGAACAATGTCTGGCTCGATGTGCTGGCGGACGCCGACCAGTCAGGGCCGGCGCAACTCGAACCTTTAATGCGCGATCCCAAAAGAGCCAATGCTGAGCTCGGCGGAGGCAAGGTCGATAAGATCTTCGTCGAGGCTTACCGCTCCTTTGTTTCTCTGCCGAGCGCGAAGGCTGCGTATCGCCGCCTGTTCATGTCGCTGGCGGATGACGCCAATCTGCCGGCTCTATTCCACTGCACCACTGGAAAAGACAGGACCGGCTGGGCTGCGGCCGCTTTCCTTTCCCTTATGGGCGCAAGCCGGGACGTCGTGAGGCAGGATTACCTGCAAAGCAATCGTTACATTCTGCCTGCCTATAAGAGCCAAATCGACTCTTTCGTTGCGGCAGGGGGCGACAGGGAGATTCCTGAATCCTTGCTCGGTGTGAAGGCTGTCTATCTCGATGCTGCATTCGACGAGATGACATCGAAATATGGAACGATCCAGAATTACTTCTCCAAGGCGCTCGATATAGACGCGGCGACACAGAATCGCCTGATCGAGAAATTTCAGGAACAAAAGTAGGAAACGAAGTGCTAGCCTCCGAGCGTACCAAGCGTATGACTTAGCCCCTCATTTTCATGAAAGGCTCTGGGGAATTCTAAAGCCTGCAACATTAAAGGGACCTCAAAATGAGACTTCGACTGATTAGCCTTGCGTTTATGCTTTCGTTTCTTCCGGCCGCCGCGAATGCTCAAGTCGTCACCATCGACATGAATGCGGTTAAATGTAGCCAGTATCTCGCGATGACGCCGTCGGTGTCTAACAAATTCTCCGCATGGATGAGTGGCTGGTTCAGCTACCAAACCGGCCGGGCATTTGTCGATCTCGCCTTGCACGAGAAGAACATCGCGAGCGTGAAGGACTGGTGCAAGTTCCATCCAAACGCGAGTGTGATGGAAGGACTGAAAACCACACTCGGCACCAAGTAATCTTTGAACCCACTGAAATCTGCAAACAACGGATTATTATCATGAAACGGATCTTTTTTTTTACAGCAATGTCCTTGCTGTTCGTGGCGCCTCAGCCGGGCTCAGCTCAGATCAAGCTGGACATGAACCAGATCACCTGCGGCGATCTTCTCGGCTATAGCCCACCCAATCAGGACTTCGTGGGATATTGGATGAGCGGCTATTACAACGCCGCTGCTGGCCGTGATGTGCTTGATTACAATCGTCTGCAGAAAAACGGGCAGAAGGTCAAAACCTACTGCAAAAAGCACAAAACAGACACGCTGCCGACGGCGATCAAGAAAGTCGCGAGCTAGGCCGATCGGCCTCTAATTGAGGAGAGCGCGATGAGCGTGCTTGATATCTTTGCCTGGATCGTTCTGTTCGTTCTGGTCGCAAGCGGCATCGCGCTCTTTTTCATCGCCGGCTGGCTACCGGGACATATCGCCAAGACCCGCAATCATCCGCAGGCCGAGGCCGTCACCGTGGCGGGCTGGGTGACGCTGATCTTCGGTTTTGCGCTGTGGCCGCTGGCGTTGATCTGGGCCTATGTCGATACGCCGGCGCGGGGTACGGAGCAGCCGCGATGATCGTCGCCATTTTCAACGTCTATCTGGTTTTGCTGTTTGCGCTGGTGAAGCTCAAAATTGTTCGGTTCAACCTGTTCTGGAAGATCTCGCCGCTCATCGTGCTGGTGCTGCTGATGTTCGGCCTGTTCATCCCGATGGGGTGGGGTGCGCCTCAGGGCCCGGCGCTGGTGGTGCGCAATTCGGTTGCGATTGTGCCGAGCGTCGCCGGCGAGGTTATCGACGTGCCGGTGTTGCCGAATACGCCGCTGAAGGCCGGTGATGTGCTGTTTCGTATCGACCCGGTAACCTATAAAGCGCAGGTCGATGCACTCGAGGCGCAGCTTAAATTATCCGACCTGCGGTTGGCGCAGATGACGCAATTGTTCGAGCGCGATTCCGGTCGCGCGTTCGACGTGCAGCAACGGCAGTCGGAAGTGGATCAGCTCAAGGCGCAGCTCGAGACCGCCAGATGGAATCTCGACAAGACGGTCGTCCGCGCGCCTGCAGAGGGTTATGTGACCAACGTCGCGCTGCGCACGGGCGCGCGGGTCTCCAGTCTTCCGCTCGCCCCGGTGATGGCGTTCATCGATACGACAGATACCTTGATCGGCGTTGCAATCGATCAAATCTTCGCCCGCTATCTGAAGCCCGGGCAGCCGGTGGAAGTCACGTTCAAATTCAGGCCGGGCAAGATCTATTCGGGAAAGGTAGAAGCGATCTTGCAGGCGACCTCGGCGGGGCAGGTCCAGACATCGGGTTTGGCGGTGACACCGAAATCCGTCCAGTCGGCGCCGTTCGTGGTGCGTGTGAAGCTAGACGATGGTTCATTTGCCAGAAGCCTGCCGGCCGGGAGTGTAGGTGACGCTGCGATCTTCACCGATCGGATCAAGCCCGCGCATATCATACGCAAAGTATTGCTGCGGCAGATCGCGATCACGAACTATGTGAATCCGTTTTAGGGGCGCTTGTAATCTCAGTTTCAGAATGGAATGTCCGCTATTGGCGTAAAGCAGTCATTGAGCTTATATCATCAATGTCTTCGTTCTCAGTCGGCGAAACGTACCGTACGTCGCAGTGTGGGCAATCGTCGTCACAAGTCGCAGATCACTCATCGGTTCATTGATAGCTGCAGCGGTAACAGCTGTAATGATTTCGAAATAGCGCCACTGCATCAAACCTGGATGCAGCCGAGTTTACGGCTTTCGTCAGCGTAGGCAGAGAGCGGCTTATTTCCAACGAAACTGTCGTCGCGTTCGACCGGAGGGCCGAGTTTGCCACGGACGGATTCGATTTCCTTGAGGCTCGCCCAACCAAGCTCCGGAAAGCCCAAACCAAGATCGCAGAGGCTGAAACCCTCGGAGAGGATGGCCCGACTGGCGGCTTCTTCTTCCTTGATGAGCGTCTACCTTGGTGAGGGCCGCGTTATCGCCGGTCAGAAACGACATCAGACTTACGATGTTGGAGCCGACAGCGTCCGGCCGGACTTATATGCATCGAAAAACTCTTTCGATGAGATGGTGTCGGCCAGCTCGCGAAGAAGTTTGGCCGACACCGGACCGAGCACCGTTTCGACGCGGTTGTTTGCAGACGCCCAAAGCGTAATTCCTTCGGCCAGACGCGTTTGCCCGGCCGGCGTGAGCGTCGCGTGTTTCGTGCGCTTGTCCTGATGATCTGTCCGCAATTCAACAAGGCCGTCACGCACCAGAGGGCGCAGGGCATGGGTCAGCGCCGAGATGCGGATGGCGAGCCGTTCGGCCAGAGCCTGAAGTGTCGGACCGTCCCTGCCGCCGAGTTTCTCGATCTGAGAGAGCAGTCCGATCTGTGTCGCCTTGAGCTCCGTTGGCCAGACCGCCTGGTCATAGAGATTGCCGAGCTGGCGCGCGGCACGGCGCAGCGCCGTATGAGTGCAGGGGAGTTCACCCGGCACATCGATCACCGTGATGGCAGGCCCACCTTGGGCCGGACTGGAAACCTTCGTTGTTTTCATGGGCATAAAGTAGTTGAGCACTTTAGCATTGAAAAGGGGTCCGTCTGATGCTAGATGGTTCAAGGCTCAATCATTGAGCACTCAACCTACTTTCATGGGAGCATAGGTGCCGCTTCCGGTTCGCTGGAAAGCACAACAATTGCGAGTCAGTCAGGTGGGCGACTTGCATCACGGCCGCCCTCACTTTTCTCAATAGAAAAGCGGTCCTGAGCGATTGACCGCGACACCGCAGCCGTTGTGGAGACCAAATTTATGAAGCTTGATGGAAAGATTGCAGTAGTTACCGGCGGCAGTTCCGGTATCGGACTGGCGACTGCCCGGACGTTTATCGCTGAAGGTGCGCGGGTTTATATTACCGGGCGGCGCCAGAGCGAGCTCGACGAGGCGGTGGCATCGCTCGGCAAAAACGCCGTTGGCGTACAGAGCGACGTCTCCAAGCCGGCAGACCTTGACCGCCTTTACGACGTTATTCGCAAGGACGTCGGGCATGTCGATATCGTGTTTGCCAATGCCGGAATTGGCGATGTCGCGCCGCTCGGTCAACTGACCGATAAGCATGTCGACGCGCTTCTCGACATCAACATCAAGGGCGTGATCTGGACGGTGCAGAAAGCCCTTCCGCTGATGGGCCCCGGCGGTTCCATCATCCTCAATGCCTCGATCGTCGCGACCAAGGGCTGGGCCAATTGGAGCGTCTACAGCGCGACCAAGGCGGCAGTTCGCCAGAACCTGGTCATCCGACCTTAAGGGGCGGAACATTCGCGTCAACGCGGTCAGCCCGGGCGTGATCCTGACGCCGGGCCACCAGAAGGCAGGCATCCCGGTGTCGGATCTCGAGCAGTTCTACGTCTACGCTGCCAGCATCACGCCGCTCAGCCGCAACGGAGAGGACAGCGAAGTCGCCAAGGTCGTTGCGTTCCTCGCCTCGGATGACAGCAGCTTCATGACGGGCGGCGAACTCTTTGCCGACGGCGGTTTCGCTCAGATCTGACGCAATGGTCCGGCCCGTCGTCGCGGGCCGGACCTTCTCGTTCTAGGCGGGACGATAGCTCCTATCAAGCTCGGCAAACACCTTGACCAACCAGTCGATGAACACGCGCAGCCGATGGCTCATGTAGCGGTTCGACGGGTAGAGCACATGGAACGGATGAGCGGGCCGGCCCCAATCCGTCATTGCGAGTTACATCACAGGCGTCATCATCCTTGTGGATTTTTGCGTTTGTTGCGCTTGGGCGTTTTATCAAACGGCTTCTTCGCGAAAGGTTTTTTTGCGAAGGACTTGTCGTAGGATCTGCGTTCCTCGGCGTGGGGCTTGCCGGGGTGTTTCTCCTGTTTTTCATACGCAGGGTTTTCATGGTGCGCCCGCCGTTCCCTGCGTGCCGCGCGCTCGCCGTCGCCGCGATTGGAATGTTTTCCTTCGCTTGTTTCTTTGCGCGTGCGATTGGCTGCCGTCTTGTCGAAATGTTGCGGCTGGCCCTTGAGCGGCTCGATACGGATATTGTCTTCCTTGTCGGGACGCTTGATTTTAGCGTTGAACGTCTCGATTGCGTTGGCCGAGACCTCAAACTCGGTGTGCGTATCGAAAATGCGAATCGCGCCGATGTCCTGCTTTCCGATGCCGCCGCGCCGGCAGATCATCGGAAGAAGCCACCGGGCTTCGGCATTCTTTTGACGGCCGATCGCCGCGCGGAACCAGATGCCGTCTTCCATCGCGGCGGCGCGCGGTGCGCGTTGAGGGCGCTCATGCTCGCTCCTGTCGTTGCGCGCTCCACGGTCGTCGCGCGATTTGCCGTTGGCTGATTTGCCTCCCTGGCCGGGATCGAGAATATCCTCGGGCGAGGGTAACCTCGCCCGATAAAGCCTTGCGAGCGCCGCAGCGATATCTTCCGCCGCCCGCTCCGTGAGCAGCAGGCGCGCCAATGCGATATCTTCGTCACTCGATGGTTCGGTGAACAAGGTATCCTGCATCATGCGCTGCTGATCGAGTGCGCGAATTTCATCCACGGTCGGCGCGGTGCCCCAAGTGACGTCGACGCCCGCGAGATTCAACAACAGCTCAGCACGCCGCTTGCGCGCGGGTGGCACCAGCAAAACACTGACGCCCTTGCGTCCCGCACGGCCGGTTCGGCCGGAGCGATGCTGCAATACCTCGGCATCGTTCGGCAGATCGGCATGGATCACGAGGCCGAGACTTGGCAGATCGAGACCGCGCGCGGCGACATCCGTCGCGACACAGACGCGCGAGCGGCCATCACGCAGGGCTTGCAGGGCCTGTGTCCGTTCGTTCTGCGTTAATTCGCCGGACAGTGCGACGACCGAAAAGCCGCGCTCCAACAGCGCAGTCTGCAGATGGTTCACGGCGCTGCGGGTGTTGCAGAACACGATGGAGCTTGGAGATTCGAAATAACGCAACACATTGACGACGGCGTGTTCGACATCCTGCGGCGCAATTCTTATCGCGCGATAGTCGATGTCGGCGTGGCCGCTTCCGCCGTCCGTGACTTCGACGCGGAACGCCTGATGCTGATACTGCTTTGCCAGGGCAATGATGCCGCGTGGCAGCGTTGCCGAGAACAGCAACGTGCGCCGCTCCTCTGGCGTGGTCTTGAGGATGAACTCCATGTCCTCGCGAAAGCCCATGTCGAGCATTTCGTCTGCCTCATCCAGCACGACGGCCTTCAGCGCGGAGACATCCAGCCGGCCGCGCCGCAGATGATCGCAGAGCCGGCCCGGCGTGCCGACCACGATATGAGCGCCCTCGGTGAGCTCGCGCTGTTCGCGGCGAGGGTCCATGCCGCCGACGCAGGATACGACGCGCGCGCCGGCATATTGATAAAGCCAGGTCAGTTCGCGATGGACTTGCAGGGCAAGCTCGCGCGTTGGTGCGACGATCAGGGCCAGCGGTTGGGCAGCCTTAGGTAGGCGCTCCTGATCGCCAAGCAGATCACCGGCAATCGCCAGACCATACGCGACTGTTTTGCCGGAGCCGGTCTGCGCAGAGACCAGCAGATCGCGTGCGGTGGCCTCGGGCGCGAGAACCGCGGTTTGCACCGGCGTCGCGTCGTTATAATTGCGTTCCGCCAAAGCGCGGGCGAGCGGCGGTTGGGTCAATGGAAATGTCACGAATGTGAGCCTTGATTGGCGGTCGCGGAGGGATGTGCAGGCGACCGGCCAGCTGGGATTCTGCGCGCTGCCGTTAAATACGCAAGCCGCAGACTATCTGGATGAAGCGTGAGGACGATGCTTTACGGCATACATGACACTTATGCCACCTCAAAAGCTGCGTCTGTCGCCGTAAACGCTCGCAGATTGGAACATTTTCAAGCTTTTTCCGTTGTCATTCACGCAACAGCGAATTTGTCGGCATCGAAGGCTTTGGTGTGTCTCCGAGTCTATATGTGCTTCCTGATATGAGGGTGATGGAATGTCCGGGTTGGCCCTTCATTCCAGATCAGAAGCAAGTTCGACCGAAATTCGAAGTACGCTCACACCCCGAACAATCGAAACCGATATTCCCGCGCGGCTCGATGCGTTGCCTTGGAGCGGCTTTCATACCCGCGTCATCCTTGCTCTCGGCATCACCTGGATCCTCGATGGCCTAGAGGTGACATTGGCCGGATCGCTGTCTGGCGCGCTCAAGCACAGCGGCACCATGCAGTTCAGCAATGTCGATGTCGGCTTAGCCAACAGCGCATATCTTTCGGGGGCTGTGATCGGCGCGCTCGGTTTCGGCTGGCTCACCGACCGGATTGGTCGACGAAAATTGTTCTTTGTCACGCTGTCGCTTTATCTTGTGGCGACGGCGGCGACTTCGCTGTCATGGAATGTCGCCAGCTATTCACTCTTTCGTTTTTTCACGGGTGCGGGCATCGGGGGCGAATACACCGCGATCAACTCCACCATTCAGGAATTGGTGCCGGCGCGCTACCGCGGCCGCACTGACATCATCGTCAATGGCAGCTTCTGGATCGGCGCCGCGATGGGCGCTGTCGCTGCCATCATATTGCTCGATCCGTCGGTAATCGATCCTGAGATCGGCTGGCGACTGGCGTTCCTCACCGGTGCGGTGCTGGGTCTTATTGTACTCGTAATGCGGCTGTGGATTCCCGAAAGCCCTCGCTGGCTGATGGTTCACGGGCAGCCGGAGGAAGCGGAGAAGATTGTCGGCGAGATCGAGCGCAGCGCGGGTGCAAAACCGCATCCTTCGCTGCCAAAAATGAAACTGACCATGCGAACGCATACGCCGTTGCGTGAAGTCGCGGCGACGTTATTTGTAAAATTCCGAAAAAATTCGCTGGTCGGGCTGGCGCTCATGGGGGCTCAGGCATTTTTCTACAATGCGATCTTCTTCACCTTTGCTCTTGTGCTCGGCGATTTTTTCGGGGTGCCGCCCGATCATATCGGCTGGTACATATTGCCGTTCGCGGCAGGAAATTTTCTTGGTCCTTTGTTTCTGGGGCACCTGTTCGATACCATTGGCCGCCGCAAAATGATCGCGTTCACTTATGCGATATCCGGCATTTTGCTTGTGATATCCGGCTATCTGTTCTCGATCGATGCGCTCAGCGCGCGCTCGCAAACCATCTCATGGATGATTATCTTCTTCTTTGCGTCTCCCGCGGCGAGCGCGGCATATCTGACTGTCAGCGAAACCTTTCCGCTTGAAGTACGGGCGCTGGCCATCGCATTGTTCTACGCAATCGGAACCGCAATCGGCGGTATTGCCGGACCCACATTGTTCGGAGCGCTGATCGACACGGGTTCACGCGAGAGCGTTTTCGCCGGTTATCTTTTCGGATCGGCGCTGATGATTGCCGCTGCCGCGATCGCATGGAAATTCGGCGTCGATGCCGAGCGAAAATCGCTCGAATCCGTGGCGCGGCCCCTCGCTGCGGCAGATTGAGCGGATCAGCCCACAAAAGACTAAAATATGGATTTGAGGTAAAGTGAGAATGAAGCAGATGCTCGACGACAAACCGGCCGAGGCGGCAGGCGATATGGACGATGCAAACAAGCGATCGGCGTCCACCTTCGTGCCCCTGCTGGAAAATTGCGCGCTGTTGCTCGATATCGATGGTACGCTGCTCGATCTTGCGGCGACACCGCATGATGTGAAGGTGCCGCGCGGGCTGGACAGGACGCTCAGTGAATTGCACGCGCGGACCGATGGTGCGCTGGCCCTTGTCAGC
>DASWQB010000324.1:0-3006 GCA_036398335.1 Afipia sp.
ATTGCTGCTCTCCGACGAGGCAGAGGCCGACAACAAGCCGGAACTGGAAATCTTCGCCGATGACGTGACCTGCGGTCACGGCGCAACTACCGGCGCGCTGGATGAGAGCCTGCTGTTCTATCTGCGCGCACGTGGTCTGCCCGAGAAGGAAGCGCAGGCGCTTCTGATCGCGGCTTTCGTGGGCGAAGCGATCGAATCAATCGTCAACGATGATCTGCGAGAGCTCGCAGTTGCCACCGCGGAGCGATGGCTGGCGACGCGAGGTTGAGTATGCATCACGCTGTCGCCAACGGTTCCTATGATGTCGATAAGGTCCGCGAGGACTTTCCCGCGCTGGCGCTGAAAGTTCACGGCAAGCCGCTGGTGTATCTGGACAACGCCGCATCGGCACAGAAACCGAATGCCGTGCTTGATCGCATGACTCAGGCCTACAAGACCGAATACGCCAACGTGCATCGCGGTCTGCATTTTCTCGCCAATGCCGCGACCGACGCCTATGAAGGCGGCCGCACCAAGGTGGCGCAATTCCTCAACGCGCGGCGCAATGAGGAAATCATCTTCACCCGCAATGCGACCGAAGCGATCAATCTCGTGGCGTCGTCATGGGGTGAGCCGAACCTGAAAGAGGGCGACGAGATCGTGCTCTCGATCATGGAGCATCACTCCAACATCGTGCCCTGGCATTTCCTGCGTGAGCGGTACGGCGTCGTTATCAAATGGGCGCCGGTCGATGACGAAGGAAATTTCCTGATCGGTGAATTCGAGAAACTGCTGACCAAGAAAACCAAGCTCGTCGCCATCACCCAGATGTCGAACGCGCTCGGGACCGTCGTGCCGGTCAAGGATGTCGTGAAGCTGGCGCACGCACACGGCATTCCGGTGCTGGTCGATGGCAGTCAGGGCGCGGTGCATCTGTCGGTCGACGTACAGGATCTCGATTGCGATTTCTACGTCTTCACCGGTCACAAGGTTTACGGTCCGACCGGCATCGGCGTGCTGTACGCCTAATACGATCATCTGGTCGCGATGCGTCCCTACAATGGCGGCGGCGAGATGATCCGCGAGGTCGCGAAGGACTGGGTCACCTATGGCGATCCGCCGCATAAATTCGAGGCCGGCACGCCGGCCATCGTCGAGTCGATCGGGCTGGGCGCTGCGATAGACTACGTCAATTCGATCGGCAAGGAGCGCATCGCCAAACACGAGCACGACCTTCTGACCTACGCCACAGAGCGGCTGCGCGAGATCAACTCGCTGCGCATCATCGGGACGGCACAGGGCAAAGGCCCGGTGATCTCGTTCGAGATGAAAGGCGCGCACCCGCATGATGTGGCAACCGTGATCGACCGCAGCGGCATCGCCGTGCGGGCGGGGACGCATTGCGTGATGCCGCTTTTGGAGCGATTCAACGTCACCGCGACCTGCCGGGCTTCGTTCGGCATGTATAATACGCGCGGTGAGGTCGATCAGTTGGCACAGGCGCTCATCAAAGCGCGGGAGCTTTTCTCATGAACGACACCATCCAGTCAGAAGCTGCCGCCGCGGATCCCGCCAAAGGTGTTCCGAACAAGATCGACACCCAGTCGTCGCTGCCGCCCGAGGAAACCGAGCGTCTCGGCGCCGACATCGTGGCTGCGCTCAAGACCGTTTATGATCCGGAAATTCCCGCGGACATTTATGAACTTGGCCTGATCTACAAAGTCGACATCAAGGACGACCGCGCGGTGAATGTCGAAATGACCCTGACCACGCCGAACTGCCCGGCCGCCGGAGAATTGCCGACCATGGTCGAGAACGCCGTTGCGAGCGTCGCAGGCGTCGGACCCGTCAGTGTGAACGTGGTCTGGGAGCCGACATGGACGCCGGACCGGATGTCGGACGAGGCACGCCTTGTCCTCAATATGTGGTGAACTGAAACGGAGCGATTCGGCATTTATCCAAACACTTAGGGCAGCCTTGAACTGCTACGGGAAGTGACCAAATGACCAACATGACGCCAGATGCTTCCACATTTTCCAAGCCGAAAGCCCGGCCGCGCCCGCAGGTGATGCGCCTGACCGATGCGGCCGCCGCGCGCGTGAAGGAATTATCGTCGCGCGCGGATTCGCAGATTGTCGGCCTGCGCGTCGGCATCAAGAATGGCGGCTGCGCCGGCCAGTCTTACACTGTCGAATATGCCCATGAGGTCCGCCCGACCGATGAAGTGGTCGAGGACAAGGGCGTGAAGGTTCTGGTCGATCCCAAGGCCGTGCTGTTCCTGCTCGGCACCGAGATGGACTACAAGGCCGACAAGATGCAGGCGCAGTTCATCTTCAACAACCCGAACCAGGTCAGTGCCTGCGGCTGCGGCGAATCCGTTCAGCTCACCGCGGCGAAGATCGACGGCTGACGGCTGCTTCAGGCGACCTGAATCTGATTGTTCGGAACATATTCCGGATCGGTTTCGCAGATCACGCGGTTGCGGCCACTTCGTTTGGCGGCGTAAAGGCAGGAATCGGCGCGATCGATCAGAGTGTGAACATCGTCGCCGGGACGCAGCATCGATAAGCCGGCTGAAACAGTGACACGGCCTAGAATTTCGCCGGTCGACTTCTTTTTCAATTGTTTGGACATCACCGCGCGGCGGATGTTATCGGCGACCGCAAGCGCGGGACGCAAGGCGGTGTTCGGCAGGATCACCGCGAACTCTTCGCCGCCATAGCGCGCCGTGACGTCCTGCCCCTTGATGCTTTGCTTGAGTGACAGGCCGACGAGCCGCAGCACCTGATCTCCGGTCAGGTGACCGTAATTATCGTTGAACGATTTGAAGTGATCGATGTCGATCATCAGGATCGACAGGGGTTCATCGCGCTCATGCGCCTGCGCGACGGCGGCCTCGATGGTCTGGTCGAAATATTTGCGATTGCCGAGCGAGGTCAACGGGTCGGTGAGGGTTTCAGTGCGGATGGCCGCGAGACTTTGTTGCAGGTGGCTGATTTCCTCGCGCGAACCGGTGAGGCGGGATTC
>DASWQB010000325.1:0-4160 GCA_036398335.1 Afipia sp.
TCCCTCGATTCTGGCGTCGGATTTCTCTCGCCTCGGCGAAGAGGTCCGCGCGGTCGATGCCGCCGGCGCGGACTGGCTGCACATGGACGTGATGGATGGCCATTTCGTGCCGAACATTTCGTTCGGACCGGATGTCATCAAGGCGATGCGCCCGCACTCCAAGAAAATCTTCGATACCCATCTCATGATCGCGCCATGCGATCCGTATCTCGAAGCCTTCGCCAAGGCCGGATGCGACCACATCATCGTGCATGTGGAGGCCGGCCCGCATCTGCACCGCTCGTTGCAGGCCATCCGCGCGCTCGGCAAGAAAGCTGGCGTGTCGCTCAATCCGGCAACCGAACCGAGCGCCATTGAATACGTCATCGACCTGATCGACATCGTATTGGTGATGTCGGTCAATCCCGGCTTCGGGGGGCAGTCGTTCATCGCCTCGCAGTTTGAGAAAATCTCGCAGATCCGTGCGATGTGCGCGGGCCGGCCGATCGACATCGAAGTCGACGGCGGCGTGACGGCACACAATGCCGCCGAGATCGCGGCAGCCGGCGCCAATGCCTTCGTCGCGGGCTCTGCCGTCTTCAAAGGTGGCACGGTGGATAGCTATCGCACCAATATTTCCGCGATCCGCAATGCAGCCGCCTCCGCGCGCGGCGAAGCGATTTAAAAAAGGCCGTTAAAAGAAAAGGACCGCCCTATCGGACGGTCCGGATTTTCGGGCCGGCTTGCGATCAGTTCGTCGCGCTGGTGAAGATTTTCACGTCTTCTTCCAGCAACAGACGGTCCTGCACCAATTGCCTTGCCGCCTTCTCGATGGCTGCCGCGCGGTCGCCGTCCTGCGGATAGCGCTCCGCCATCGACTGGCGAGGATCGCCGGTTTTGAGCCGCTCCTCTTTCGTCGCCGCGAACGGAATGATCGAGCCGTTGTTCTCGCACAACTCTCCTTCGGCAAATCCCGCCTTGCGGACGTTCCAGCCGGTATGCGTCGCCGCTGGCGCTTCCAGCGTCGGCAGATGCACACCCGCCACGGCGCGCCCGTCGGCATCGGTCTTCGGCAGGAAAATCGGATATGGCTTGCCCTTGGTCGGCGGCATGGTGCTGAAATCGATCAGCACCGGTTTCGTCATCGTGCCCTTGTAGGGAAAGCCGGGAATGTTCGGAAAACCGACAGCGGCAGCGATCGGCTCAACCAGCGTGCCGTCAGCGCGACTCGGGTAGCGGCTCTTCGGCGGCTCGGTGCCGTTGGTGATCCAGGCATCCATCGCCACCAGCAATGCGCGCACCGACGGACCCGCATTTAGCGGGTTGGTCGGGAACTGGCAGGTCTTGATCGCCTCCGGTTTTGAATTGGCCAAGGCAAAGTGTTGAAGGTTCGACAGGAAGAACAGCCGGACATTGTCAGGCATCGCAATCGCATCGCCCTTGGTGTCTGTGACGACGAGCGACGCACGCTGCTGATAGAATTCGATCTCGCTGTCGGACTTGATGATCTTCGGACAGTTGCTGGCTGCACTGCAGCGCGCCAGCAGGCCATCGGTTTTCCCCGTGAGCGCATCTGTGGTCACCGGATAGGTGAAGGGAAATTCCGAGCCGGGATAAATCATGTCGGCGTGCTGATACGGCGAGCGGCCCGGCTGCGCGAAACGGTAGTTTGTGAACGTCTTCTTGCCGCCGGAGATGTGCGGCATCAACCCTTCGAAGATCGTGCGGTTGGATTCATCGCCGTTGAAACCAAGATAGATGAAATCGTGCAGATAGCGCCCGCTCTGCGAGAGGCCGAATCCTATTGCCTTGTCGATGCGGCCCGCGAGCACGTTCGGATTTCCGGCAGCGTCTTCCTTCTCGTAGCGAAGGAACGAGATGACGTCCCGGGTTGAAGCAAACCCCAGTCCCATCACCTTTGAATCCTTGGCAGGATAAACCAGTTCGTAGATTGCGCCCGCGTCGAACTTCTCGGGCCGCGCGATCGAGATTTTATTCTCGCCATCGTACTTGAACGACAAATCGGAGGGTGCGGATCTCTCGTCTGCCTCGCGCTCACGCACAGTCAGCTTCGCATGGGCGGGATCGAGATCGGCCGCCGGATAGCTGAGCGTCCCGCTGGCGGGATTGGTCGTGTGATCGAAAATGAATTCCTCACGTGCAAGTCCCGTGACGCCGGGTACGGTCGGAGGCGAGAACGTCAGGCGTCCTCCACCCGGTACGATATCGCCCTGCCAGCCGTTCCACACGATGGTGTAACCGCGATTCATCAGGAAGCCATTGCCGGCATCCCCGGCTTTCACCAAATCGCTGACAACCGGATTGTTGTCGTTGAACAGCGCGAAGCTCAGCTTGCCGCCGCGATTGATCGCCTCGTAGAACAGGCGGCGGTTGCCGTTGGCAGCATTGGTCGGACGCAGGATTTCCACATCGGTCACGGCCTCGACGAGTCCCTGCGCGTTGCGCAGCGCCTTACCCACGTCAACAATCATGGAATTGTGCGCATCCCCAGGCGCGACCGCGATCGTCGCGCGCGCGAGAATCCTGTCGTAAGTGCCGACAGCGCCGAATGTGCGACCCTCAAATGCCGGAGATTCAGTGCGGACAATTTCAAGTTTGACGAGTTTGGCGGCTGCCTGACTGGCTGGCAGGACGATAGCGGCAGCAACCGCAGCCGCAGTGAAAAGACGCGTCATGTTATCTCCCCAGTGGTACCGGGACTTTTGCCCGATTTCCTTGAGGCTATCAGCCTTGCCGTCATGCGCCTAGACTGCGAATCCATTCTTCTTATCCGCGTTGCGCCGCAACGAAAGACGGCACGCGATGGCAGAACCACCGCATGCCGCCCGTCCGCGGATTGAGGCGACCGTAAAGAGAGCCGGTCAGATATGCTCGGCAGCCTGCGCCGCGAGGAACGTTTCGCGTTCCGCCTGCGCTGTCCTGGTGCGGTTGAAGAACGCGTTCAGCGACACCGCCGCGATCGACGTCAGGATAATCCCGTCGCCAACGATCGGCTTCATCTCCGCCGGGAAAATATGGAAGAACGTCGGCGCCACGATCGGGATCAGGCCGAAACCGATCGAGATCGCGACGACCAGCACGTTGTTGCGCTGGGCAACATAATCCACCGTCGAGAGAATCTTGATGCCGGTGGCCGCCACCATGCCGAACATGATGAAGCCTGCGCCGCCGAGCACGCATTGCGGAACAGAGGCGACGACAAACGCCAGCTTCGGTATAAGACCAAGCGCCAGCATGATGACACCGCCGGTGACACAAACCCAGCGGCTGTAAACACCGGTGACGCCAACAAGGCCGATGTTCTGCGAATACGACACGTACGGGAACGTGTTGAAGATCGCCCCGATGACTGTGCCGAGTCCGTCGGCGCGCAGGCCCCGTTTGATGTCCCCGGCATCGACCTTGCGGCCGGTCATCGCGCCAAGAGCGAGGAACATGCCCGTCGCCTCGATGAACACGATGGTCATGACCAGGCACATGGTCAGGAACGGCACCAGATAGAATTGCGGCATGCCAAATTGCAGCGGCAGCACCACGCGCAGCAGCGGCTCGTTCTGGATGCCTGAAAAATCCGTCCAGCCGAGCGCGATGGTGACGAGGTAGCCCACCGTGATGCCGATCATCACCGCCATGTTCTGCAAAAAGCCACGGGCGAATTTGATCACCATGACGATGACGGTCAGCACAAGGGCCGCGACCAGAAGATAACCGGCCGCGCCGAAGTCGGCCGCATTCGCTCCTCCGCCCGCCCAGTTTACGCCGACCCGCATCAGCACCACGCCGATCATGGTGATGATCGTGCCGGTGACGACGGCGGGGAAAAACCGCAGCACATATTTGATGAGCGGCGCAATCAGGAGACCAAACAGACCGCCGACAAGGACCGCGCCATAGATGCCTGTGAGGCCGACGCCGGGCATCGCCGCCATCGCCAGCATCGGCGAGATCGAAACGGCAGTGACGCCCATGATGATCGGCAAACGGATGCCGAACGGCCCGATGCCGATGGTCTGGATCAGGGTGGCGATGCCGCAGGCGAACAGATCGGCATTAATCAGCATCGCGATCTGCTCCTTGGGCAGGTGCAGCGCGCCGCCGAGGATCAGAGGGACAGCGACGGCATTGGCGTACATGACGAGGACATGTTGCAGCCCGAGCGC
>DASWQB010000326.1:0-19784 GCA_036398335.1 Afipia sp.
GTCCGACGTGTACCGGCAAGGCCGCGACGAACTGACCGAAATTGCCCGGCTGATCACGGCGGCCGGCTATCAGTCCGACCGCATCAAAATCGACCCGTCGGTGGTGCGCGGCCTCGAATACTACACCGGCCCGGTCTACGAGGTCGAACTGCTGCTCGACGCCAAGGATGACAAGGGCCGCCCGGTGCGGTTCGGCTCGGTCGGCGGCGGCGGGCGCTATGATGGACTCGTGTCGCGCTTTCGCGGTGAGCCGGTGCCGGCGACGGGTTTCTCCATTGGCGTGTCGCGGCTGCAGGCCGCGCTCACGATGCTCGGCAAGATCGACACTGCGCCGGAATTCGGTCCCGTGGTTGTGCTGGTGATGGATCGCGACCAGATCGCGCAATACCAGACCTTCGTCGCGACGTTGCGCAATGAGGGTATCCGCGCCGAAATGTATCTCGGCAATCCGAAAAACAATCTCGGCGTGCAGTTCAAATATGCCGACCGGCGCAATTCACCCTGCGCCATCATTCAGGGCGGTGACGAAAAGGCCAAAGGCATCGTGCAGATCAAGGATCTGATCCTCGGCGCGCAGGTCGGCGGCGAAGGCCAGGAGCAAGTTACAGACCGCGAGGCGTTTCTGCAAAAGCAGCAGGGCGAAGCGCAGGTCGCGGTGCCTGAAAGCGAACTGGTCGAAGCCGTACGAAAAGTTCTGGCGCGCCACAACGTGAGGTGGGCGTAGTCACCTCGATGTCATGCCCGGGCTTGTCCCGGGCATCTACGTCTTGCTTTGATGCAGGTGACTACGAATAAGACGTGGATGGCCGGAACAGGTCCGGCCATGACGAAATAAAAACTGGCAGAAAGGAAACACCATGCCCGAGATCACGATCAGCCTGGCCGCCGGCCGCACCGAAGAGCAAAAGGTTGGCATGATGCGCGACATCACCCAGGCGCTGGTGAAGAATCTCGGCGTCGATCCTGAAGCGGTGGTGATCCAGATCAACGAGGCGCCGCTGTCGCACAAGATGAAGGGCGGCAAGACTTTCGTTGAGCGTCAGAAGAAGTAGCGGCGCGTTTTCCGAAAAGGGCGGCGCTTATTGCTTCGGGGCCGCGCCCGGGATCAGGTTACGCAGCGCCTGCATGTCCTTGATGTTCATCTTGATGCCGCCGGGCATGATCATGTCGCCCGGCTTCTGGTCTGGTTTGCAGGCCCCCATCCATTTGGCATCGATCGTCATGTTGGTTTCTTTCGGCGCGCCGCCGGGTGCCGCCGGATGGCTCGACTGCACCGTCATCGTGTAAGCGGAATTAAAATCGCCATTGATCTCGGTATGGGAGGTCGATGCGATACCGCCGATGTTGCAGGTGGAATCGATCACCATGCCGGTGGCGGTCTTCTGCATGTCCTGCTTGGAACACATCTGCTTCGCCATCGGGCCGAAGGTCGTGTTCATGTCTTTATCGGTGGAAGTGTCGGTGCAGTGCTGAACGGTCTGCGGCGGCATCTGTGTGCCGGCCATCACCATCCTGATTTCCCACAGCCCCGGCTTGCGGGTCGGCATTTCGAACTCGGCGCGTGCGGGAAGCGCGCAGAGAGCGATGCAAATCACAGCGTAGCTCATGACACGGACGAAGGAGAATGTTCGTGTCATGATTGATATCCTCTGGCGGAATTTCAGTAAGCGGCGCGCAGCGGTTGCTGGAGACTGCCGGGAGGTGCCCAAACGCAGGCGAAGGAAATGTAGCCGCCATACTCGGCCTGCACGCCGGTGAGTTTCACC
Organism: Afipia sp.; assembly: GCA_036398335.1. Classification (GTDB taxonomy): domain Bacteria; phylum Pseudomonadota; class Alphaproteobacteria; order Rhizobiales; family Xanthobacteraceae; genus Afipia. The sequence goes on from DASWQB010000326.1 coordinate 1,767, forward strand.
GATTTGCCGTAACGAGCGCAGTGATCGACCGCCAAAGCCTTGATATCGGCGCCGCCGGTGTAAAGCGAATAGGCGATGATGCCGCCGGTGTCGTTGCCCTTGAAGGGCGGCACCCAGTCGGCCCGCGCCGGCGCGGCACAGGTCAGAACCGTCGCCAAGAGGCCAGCCACGCCAAGAAGCTTTTGCATCGTCGTCTCCACTCGATTTGAGCTCACTTTACCGGTGCATCGAAGGCATTGAAAGCGCGTCCGGGCACTCACCAAGCGTTGTCCTAAAGGTGTTGCCGTGATGCACTTGACCCCGGCATGGCTTCGCGGCACGGTCCGCGGCAACAGTCCGGACACACTCTCATGCGCTCTTTTTCTGATTCCCTCCGCAAGTCTTTCCTTGCCGCGGTTCTAGGTACCGTTCTCGGATTGCTTGCGATGGGAGACTCCGCTCGCGCCGCCAACCCGCTCGAATTGAATTTCTGGCTGTCAGGCCCGCGCTATGACGGCCAGATGGCCCAGTGCGAGCAGGCACTTTATGCCATCTCGGTGCAATTCGCGGAAAAAGAAGGCAAATTCTGGAATTCCGCTCTTGCGATTACCGGCTTTTCCGACGTGCATGAGGTGGCCTTCCGGCCGTGGTCGGGGGCCAACAGCGCCTATAACAGCATCCCGCGCCGCTTCTGCTCTGCCAAGGCCATGCTGAATGACGGCGTCATGAGGCCGGTCCATTACTCGATCATCGAGGATGGCGGGTTCGCCGGCTCGGGTTTGACCTCGGGTGTCGAATGGTGCGTCGTCGGGCTCGACCGCAACTGGGCCTACAGCCCCGCCTGCCGTTCCGCAAAGCCCTGATTCGGTAGATTGCAATCGTTGCGACGGCTCGACATCTTAGGATGCCGCGCCCTTCAATTCGTTCTTGAAATGTTCTGTAAGCCCCGATAGCGTTACAGCTCGGGTGTGGGGGCGTTTTCCGATGACCGGTTTCTCCAGATTTTTCGCTTGGCTGAGTCTCGCGTCGATGTTTGCCGCACTTATCGCCGGTTCGGCATCGGCGCAGGATCATCGCCAGAATGCGCCGGGCGAATTCGACTTCTATGTGCTGTCGCTGTCGTGGTCGCCTTCGTTTTGCGAAGCCGCCAGCGAGCGCGGCAATACCGGCCGGGGCACACAAGCGCAATGCAGCGGCAGACCCTATTCATTCGTGGTGCACGGGCTATGGCCGCAATATGACCGTGGATTTCCGAATTACTGCCAGCGGTCCTCGCCGCGCCTCGACCACCGCATCATGAAATCGATGCTCGATCTGATGCCCGCGCCGGGCCTGATCTATAACGAATGGGACAAGCACGGCACCTGTTCGGGGCTGGGTGCGCGCGCCTATTTCGAGACCGTGCGCAAGGCCCGCGCGGCGGTGAAAATCCCGCAGGAATTTACCGATCTGCCGGATTTCAAGACGATTGCGCCCGCAGCGGTGGAAGATGCCTTCATCAGGGCCAATCCGGGCCTGAGCAACACCGCTATCGCTGTGACCTGCGACAGCCGGCGGCTCAGCGAGGTGCGTATCTGCATGAACAAGGATCTGCAGTTCCGCGCCTGTGAGGAAATCGATCGGCGGGCCTGCCGTCGCAACGAGATCGTGATGCCGCCGGTGCGCGGGGGATAGCTGCGCAAGACTATGATTCGACGGGACGCAGATCGATCATGACGTCATTTGTTTGAGCATGATCTTTTCGGAAAACCCGTCTCCGCTTTCCAGGATCATGCCCCGCACGCATCGCGTTACATTTTCTGCGCGATGTCGTAACCCATGCGTCATGAATTATCGCCACGCCTTCCATGCCGGGAATTTCGCCGACGTCGTCAAGCACATCGTGCTGACGCGCATCCTGACCTATCTGCACGACAAGCAGTCCGCCTTCCGCGTCATCGACACCCACGCCGGCGCGGGTCTCTACGATCTCACCTCCAGCGAGGCGGAGCGCGGCGGTGAATGGCGCAGCGGCATCGCGCGGATTATGCAGGCCCGTTTCTCGGATGCTGCGGCCGAATTGGTGAAGCCCTATCTGGACATCGTGCGCGCGTTCAATCCGCAGCGCGAGTTGAAAGCCTATCCGGGCTCTCCGCTGATCGCGCGGGCGTTGCTGCGGCCGCAGGATAGCCTCGTCGCCTGCGAAATCGAACCGGCCGCGCGCAAAACCCTGATCGCTAATTTGCGCCGCGACGAGCAGGCGCGGGTGGTGGACCTCAACGGCTGGACGGCGCTGCCGGCTTTCGTGCCGCCGAACGAGCGGCGCGGTCTGGTGCTGATCGATCCGCCGTTCGAGCAGAAGGATGAATTCCCGATAATGGCCGAGGGTTTTGCATCGGCCTTCGTCAAATGGCCGCAGGGCATTTATATGCTCTGGTATCCGGTCAAGGATCGCCGCGCATCCGATGCCCTGACTGCCCGGGTGGCGGAGATCGCCCGGACCGCGCATCCCGGCGAGGAGCGATGCCTGCGGGTGGAATTCAGTGTCGCGCCGCAAAGCGCCGAGGCGGGTTTGGTGTCCGCCGGCCTGCTGATCGTCAACCCGCCATGGACGCTTGCCGGCGAACTCAAGACCATCTTGCACGAGCTTGAAAAGCCGCTCGGGCAGGGCGGCGCGGGGCGTTACCGCGTGGAAAATGTGCGGGGCTAACGGACGCGGCGGATCGTCCAAGGCAGCGGCATTTTCAAAAATCCGTCACATCTGCCGTAGTCAATTTGCCGTGAGCCGGTTTATGCTCATGCCCGGGACTCCGGCCAGCAGGCGGGCGCCTGGTCTGGTGGAGCAACGGGGGGAGTTTCCCGATGGCCATGAGCGGGACAGTGAAGTTCTTCAATGCGGAGCGCGGCTACGGCTTCATCAAGCCGGACAATGCCGGGCCCGATGTTTTTGTGCACATCACGGCGGTGGAGCGTGCCGGCCTGAAAACACTAAACGAGGGGCAGCGCGTTACCTTCGAAGTGGAGCCCGACAAGAAGGGCAAGGGGCCGAAAGCCGTCGATTTGGTGATTTCGTCTTAAAGTTCGCCGGTGGCCAAAACAGAAAAATCCCGGGTTGCGCGCCCGGGATTTTTTCGACCGCCGAATGAAAAATCAGAAGTGATAGTTCACGCCAAGGCGCACGACGCTGAAGTCATAGCCATTCGATGCGCCGGTGACCGAAAAATTACGCTGCGACAGATCGACGTAAAGATACTCCGCTTTTGCCGACCAGTTCTGGGTCAGCGCGAATTCCGCGCCGAGACCGACCGTCCAGCCAACAGTTGTGTGGTCTTCCGACAGGCCGAAGGTCTCGCCTCTCAGTTCGCCAAAAGCCAAACCGCCGGTGCCATAGAACAGCACGTTGTTGACGGCATAGCCGACGCGGCCGCGTAAGGTGCCGTACCAAGGGTTGGAGAATTTCCAGGGTGCGAATGTATCATCGGCGCCGTTCAACTGGGCATCAGCCTCGATGCCGAACACCCAGGGTCCACGCTGCCAGTTATAGCCAGCCTGTAAGCCGCCGTTGAAGCCGGACGGCTTGGTGGGGTTATTGCTGGTGTCACCCCAGCCATAACCGATATTGCCGCCGAGATAGGGGCCAGCCCAGCTATACATGTTCAGGGGCTGATTGACCGTATAAGGCGCTGCCTGGCGGCCGCCACCATAGGGCAAATCGGCGGCATGCGCGCAGACCGCGCTGCTGGCGACCGCGAACGCCACTGCTCCAAGGGCTTTTTTACTCATCTCAACTCTCCCCAACACGCACGGCTACGCCGGTTCTCACTGAGCGCGCGGCAATCCCGCTGCTCGAAATGGCTCCGCATGGTTACGGAACTCCATTTTAAATGCATAAGATTTATCGGGAATTTTACGTTAAACACTCGTTAAGAGCCCTTAGCGCTCGTGAATCGTTGTTAAGAGAGTGTTACCGGCCAAGCTGGCCTGCGGCTTTTGCGATCACTATCTCATGACGATGGACAAGGACGATTTTAAGACTCCCGTGGGGCAAATTCAGAAAGGCTCAGCGGGAATCCTCGCAACACAAAAGGAGCCCGACCCGCGCGCGTTAAGTACGCAGGACGTGCCGCCGCAGGATGTCGATCTGGCGAATGTGTCCCCGGACGAAGACGACGAGGCGCGTCTTCCGGAACCGCTTGAGGACGACGCTGAACTGATTGGCGAGGGCCGTCTTGCAACCGGCCGGGCAGCGATTGAGCACGCGCTGAAGCACGCGCCGACATCGCCCGGCGTCTATCGCATGCTCAATGCGGCCAATGACGTGCTCTATGTTGGTAAAGCCAAGAGCGTCAAAAAGCGTCTGGCGTCCTATGCCCGCCCCGCAGGTCATCCCGCGCGCATCGCCCGCATGATCGCGGCGACGGTCAATGTTGAATTCGTCTCGACCGCAACAGAAACCGAAGCGCTGCTGCTTGAGGCGAATCTCATCAAGCAGCTTCGTCCCCGCTTCAACGTGCAGCTGCGCGATGACAAGTCGTTTCCCTATATTCTGATCACCGGCGATCACTGGGCGCCGCAGATTTTGAAACATCGCGGTGCGCAGACCCGGCCCGGACGTTACTTTGGCCCGTTCGCCTCGGTCGGCGCGGTTAACCGTACTATCACCGCGCTGCAGCGCGCCTTTCTTATGCGTTCCTGCACCGATTCATTTTTCGAAGGCCGTTCGCGGCCATGCCTGCTCTATCAGATCAAGCGGTGCTCCGGCCCGTGCACCGGCGAGATCGATTTCCCCGGCTATACCGAACTGGTTCGTGAGGCGAGTGACTTCCTCTCCGGCCGTTCGCGGCTGGTGAAGAAAGAACTCGCGGACGAAATGGAAAGTGCTTCCGCGGAGATGGAGTTCGAGCGCGCGGCACTGTACCGCGACCGCCTTGCGGCATTGTCGGCGATTCAGTCACAGCAGGGCATCAATCCGCGCACCGTGGAAGAAGCCGACGTATTCGCCATCCACCAGGAAGGCGGCTATTGCTGCGTCGAGGTGTTCTTCTTTCGCACCGGACAGAATTGGGGCAACCGCGCTTATTTCCCGCGTGCCGACAAATCGCTTGCCGCGCATGAGGTGCTGGAATCGTTTTTGTCGCAGTTCTATGACGACAAGCCGCCGCCCAAGCTGGTTTTGCTGTCCCACAAGATCGACGAAGAAGAACTGCTCGCCAACGCGTTGTGCGTGAGGGCCGGATTCAAGGTCGAGGTGACAACGCCGCAGCGCGGCGAGAAAAAGGAACTGGTCGCGCACGCTTTGACCAATGCGCGTGAGGCGCTCGGCAGAAAGCTGGCCGACACCGCGACGCAGAAGCGTCTGCTCGATGGCCTTGTCACTGCGCTCGGGTTGCCGAATGTGCCGCGCCGCATCGAGGTTTACGATAACAGCCACATTCAGGGCACCAACGCGGTCGGAGCGATGATCGTCGCCGGGCCGGAGGGCTTTGTTAAAAATCAGTATCGCAAGTTCAATATTCGTTCGGAAAATCTCACCCCGGGCGACGATTACGGCATGATGCGCGAGGTGTTGCAGCGGCGCTTCAAGCGGCTTTTGACAGAAGCGCCGGACGGCACCGCGAAGGCGAAAGACGACGACGTGCCGCAATGGCCGGACCTCGTCATCATCGATGGTGGCCTCGGACAGTTGAACGCGGTGCGGGAGATTTTCGCCGAGCTTGGTATTCATCAGGTGTCCCTGATGTCGGTCGCCAAGGGGCCGGACCGCGATGCCGGACGCGAGACGCTCTTTATGCCTGACCGGCCCTCGATCAAGCTCGAACCGCGCGATCCGGTGCTATATTTCATCCAGCGGCTGCGCGACGAAGCACACCGATTTGTGATCGGCTCGCATCGCAAACTGCGCAAGAAGGACATCCGCGAGGCGGGCCTGCAGGAAATCCCCGGTATCGGGCCTACCCGCAAACGGGCGCTGCTGCGTCATTTCGGAACGCTCAAGGAGATCGAACGGGCCTCCCTGGCCGATCTGGGCAAGGTTCCGGGGGTTAGCGCTGAAAGCGCCCGCCGGATTTTCGATTTCTTTCACCCTAACAGCAGCTGACGACCCACTTTTGCGCTGAATTTAGTGTTGTTTGAAATGCTGCCCTTCGGTGTTGACCTTCCGCCCGCAGCAGTATTGGTATCAGGCATGTCCACAGTCACAACCCGAAAACCAGCCAAGCACTCACTGGCTTTGCCCAATATCCTGACCTATTCGCGGATCGCCGCGGTGCCGGTCGTGGTGGGATGCATGTACGCGCAATCGATCGGCGGCGGTCCTCTATGGCTGCGCTGGGTGGCGCTGGCTATCTTTATTGCAGCGGGTGTGACCGATTTTCTCGATGGCTATTATGCGCGGGTCTACGATCAGCAATCCGCGTTCGGCCGTATGCTCGATCCGATTGCCGATAAGCTTCTGGTTTCGTCATGTCTTTTGATGCTGGCCGCTGACGACACCATCAAGGGCTGGTCGCTGTGGGCGGCCATCGTCATTCTCTGCCGCGAAATTCTGGTCTCAGGCCTGCGCGAATATCTCGCTGCGCTGCATGTGCGCGTCCCGGTGTCGCAGCTGGCGAAATGGAAAACCACGGTACAACTCGTGGCGATCGGATTCCTGATCGCTGGCCGGGCTGGAGAGGCCATTCTGCCGCCGACCGTACTGATCGGCCTGACCTTGCTTTGGATTTCCGCACTGCTGACGCTCTATACAGGCTGGGATTATTTCCGCGCCGGAATTCATCATCTGACCAAGGAGGACTGATGAAGGTTCTCTATTTCGCCTGGGTGCGCGAGCGCGTCGGCAAGGCCGAGGAGGCGGTCGAGCCGCCGGCATCGGTGAAATCCATCGCCGATCTGATGCAATGGCTGATCGGGCGCGGCGAGGAATATGCAAATGCTTTCGCGACCCCGCGCGTAATCCGCGCCGCCATCGATCATACCCATGTGCCGCATGACACGGCGATTGCCGGAGCGCGGGAGATCGCGTTCTTTCCGCCGATGACGGGCGGGTGATGATGACTGTTCCAGTCACCATCCGCATTCAGCAGGACGATTTCGACGTGGCGAAGGAGACCGCCGCGTTGACGAGGGGGCGGCCGGAGATTGGCGCCATCGTCAGCTTCATCGGCATTTGCCGCAGCGGAGAGGGCGACAAGGCGATCACCGAAATGACGCTGGAGCATTATCCCGGCATGGCCGAGGAGGAAATTGCCCGTCATGCCAAGGAAGCGATGGAACGCTGGCCCCTCAACGGCCTCACCATCATCCACCGTTTTGGCCGCGTCGTGCCGGGCGACAATATCGTGCTTGTGCTGGCGGCATCCGCGCATCGCGACGCCGCCTTCGTCGCCGTCGAATTCCTGATGGATTATCTGAAATCAAATGCGCCGTTCTGGAAGTCTGAAAAACACTCCGGCGACACCAAGGATAAATGGGTCGAGGCGAGCAAGCAGGATGAAGATGCCGCGGCGCGGTGGAAAGAGTAAATGGCAAAGCGAGCGAAGACGTCGACGAAGAAGCCGGTGAAGTCTTCCCGCGCGCCTATGAAACGTCCGAAAGTTGCATCCGGCGAATTGCTGACGCTGCTGGATTTCATGCGCTACGCGGTCAGCCGTTTTAGCGAGGCTGAACTCGTATTCGCGCACGGGACCACCGATCCGGTGGCTGAGGCTGCCTTCATCGTCTGCGAAGCACTGCATCTGCATCCAGATCAGTTCGAGGCGTTTGCGACAGCACGCGTCACCAAGGCCGAGGCACAAAAAATTCTCGGCCTGATCGAAAAGCGCGTCACCACGCGAAAGCCCGCCGCCTATCTGCTCAATAAGATCTATATGCGCGGCCTGCCATTTTATGTCGATGAGCGGGTGATCGTGCCGCGCTCATTCATTGGCGAATTGCTGGATTCGCATTTCAACGGCGGCAGCGATGCGGCGCTGATCGAAGATCCTGGTGCCGTCACGCGGGTGCTCGATCTGTGCACCGGTTCGGGTTGCCTCGCCATCCTCGCGAGCCAGACATTCTATAATGCACACGTCGATGCGGTGGATATCTCGAAAGATGCACTCGCCGTTGCTGCAATCAATGTCGCCGAATACGGTTTGCAGGATCGGGTCGCGATGCATAAAGGCGACCTGTTCGCACCGCTCGGCGATGCGCGTTACGATCTCATCATTTCCAATCCGCCTTATGTCGATGCGCAAGGCATGGCCGATCTGCCGCCGGAATGCCGTCATGAGCCTCAGCTGGCGTTCGATGGCGGTGATGACGGACTCGACGTGGTGCGCCGGATTCTGGATGAGGCGAAAGCGCACCTCACGCCCGGCGGCGGATTGCTCTGCGAGATTGGGCGCGGCCGCGACGTGCTGGAAGACGCCTATCCGGATTTGCCGCTGCTCTGGCTCGATACCGAAGACTCGGACGGCGAAGTGTTCTGGGTGCCTGCGGATGCTTTGTAGCGGAAATTGAAGTGTCATTGCCGGGGTTGCTCCGGCAATCCATCCTTATTTTGTGAAATTTTCTAAGAGGATGGATGCGCGGGTCAAGCCAGCGCATGACATCACCGATGCCGTGCGGTCACAGCACCTTTCTGATCCAGTTGTGCGGATCGGCGGCGCGGCCGTACTGAATATCGACCAGCTTTTTGCGTAGCCCCATCGCGACAGGTCCGGCGGCGCCGCCGTTGATGAGGAAGTCGCCGCTTGCAGAACACACCTTGCCGATCGGCGAGATGACGGCTGCCGTGCCGCAGGCGAAGGCCTCTTTCAGCTTTCCGCTGGCGGCATCCGCGCGCCACTGGTCGATCGTGTAGGTTTCCTCGCGCACACGTGTGCCGGATGCTTTCGCGAGCGCGATAATCGAATCGCGCGTGATGCCCGGCAAAATCGTGCCGAGCGGCGGCGTCAGCAGCGAACCGTCATCGAACACGAAGAAGATATTCATGCCGCCGAGTTCCTCGACATAGCGGCGCTCAATCGCATCGAGGAAGACGACCTGGTCGCAGCCATGATCGATTGCCTCGGCCTGCGCACGCAGGCTTGCGGCATAGTTGCCGCCGCATTTGACGGCGCCGGTGCCGCCGACCGCTGCACGCGTGTAGTTTTCCGACACCCAGATCGACACGGGCGCGGGGCCGCCCTTGAAATAGGAGCCGACGGGCGATGCGATGACGGCGAAGACGTATTCTGCGGACGGCTTCACGCCGAGGAAAACCTCGTTCGCGATCATGAAGGGCCGCAGATAGAGACTGCCCTCGCCACCCGGTATCCAGGCATTGTCGATACGCACAAGTTGCTCGACCGCTTCGATGAACACAGGTTCGGGCAGCGGCGCCATGGCCATCCGCTCAGCGGAATTCCAGAAGCGCCGGGCATTGGCGTCGGGGCGGAACAGATTCACCCCGCCGTCGTCACGTCTGTAGGCCTTGAGACCTTCGAATATCTCTTGAGCGTAATGCAGGACAGCCGTGGCCGGATCGAGCAGGAAACGCGCGCGGGATTCCACACGCGCGTCATGCCATCCCTTTGCTTGATTGTAGTGAACGACAGCCATGTGATCGGTGAAGACCCGGCCAAATCCCAGATCGCTGAGCTTGGCCACGCGCTCCTCCTCAGGCGTCGGATTCGGCGAGGGCCGGGTTTCGAAATCTATCAGAACGGTGCCGTCGATTTTCTCGAACGAGACTCCCATGATCGCATTCCTGAATTCTTGGCGGTCTGGTGCCGAGAACCTGCATGTGGGTTCGAGGGCGTCTGGCCGTCTGGTTTCGTTCGGTGGACCTTTTCCGCTTTGGCGCAGTGCTTGAAGTCCAGTATGTTTTGCGCAGTCTTGAGCGACATTCGCAAGATGAAGGAAATTCCGGGCGGGCTCCTGGTTATGGATTGGCGCCCATAAACTTACCGAAAATTTCCTTCGCTCCGGCCTTTTTGTAACATTGTACCGAAAATACGTCAATATGGCTGACATAAATTTGAAGCTGCAAAAAAGCGGGCTTGGCATGCCGGAAAGCGGTATGACGCCGGCTGCCTTGCGCTGGGACATCATCGAACTGCTGTTTTTCGCCTACCGCGATTTCGTCGGCGATGCCGATCATGTGCTGGAGGAGTTCGGCTTCGGCCGGGCGCATCACCGGGTGGTGCATTTCGTCCAGCGTTATCCGGGCCTGAAAGTGGCCGATCTGCTGGACGTGCTCCGCATTACCAAGCAGTCGCTTGGGCGCGTGCTCAAGCAACTGCTCGATGAAGGCTATATCGTGCAGAAGGCCGGTGACAGCGACCGCCGTCAGCGTCTTCTTTTCGCCACTGCCAAAGGCGAGGCCCTTGTGGTGAAACTCGCTACGCTGCAGACCAGACGGATTGACCATGCGTTGGCGAGTCTGGCGCCCAACGATGCTGCAACGATCCGCCACTTTCTGCTCGGAATGATCGACCATGATGATCCCGACAAGGTGCTGGAGGTCATCCTGAAAACCGGCCACACCACTGCAAAGGACAACAGGTGAGCGAAGCCGCAGCCATCATGCACAAAAAGGCGCCCATCGCCGATGATGCGCCGCATCTGTTGCTGGTGGACGATGACCGACGCATTCGCGACCTGTTGTCGCGGTTTCTGGCTGGAGAAGGTTATCGCGTCACCACAGCGAAAAGCGCAGCCGATGCCCGCGCAAAATTATCGGGGCTGCATTTTGATCTTCTGATTCTCGACGTGATGATGCCGGGCGAAACCGGCTTCGATCTCGCGCGCTCGATCAGGACGGATTCCGCCGTGCCGATTGTGATGCTGACCGCTCGCCACGAGGCCGAAAGCCGAATTGAGGGGTTGCAGATCGGCGCCGATGATTACGTCGCCAAGCCGTTCGAGCCGCGCGAACTGGTGCTGCGGATCGCCAACATTCTCAAACGCGCGGCGCCGGTGACTGTTGCTCCTTTGGAGTCGATTGCGTTTGGGCCTTACATCTATCATCTGGAGCGTGGCGAATTGCGCAATGGCAGCGAGATTGTGCATCTCACCGACCGTGAACGCGAGATGTTGCGTATTCTTGCCAACGCGCCGGGAGAGACCGTGCCGCGCGCGGCGCTCACCGGCTCCGGCGACAATGTCAACGAGCGCGCCGTCGACGTCCAGATCAACCGTCTGCGCCGCAAGATCGAGCGCGATCCTGCCAATCCGCTGTTCCTTCAGGCGGTGCGCGGCATCGGTTATCGTCTGGTGGCATCGCCATGATCCTTTCGCTGCGGGCAAAAGGCTGGGCATGAGCACACTGGACACCGGCCTCACTTTCATCCGCACCGCATCGCGGCGTCTGTCCGATGCCCATGGCCGGCTCGGGCAGATGTTCAACGAACTGATGCCGAAGGGTCTCTATGCCCGCGCGTTGCTTATCATCATCGTGCCGATGGTGGTTTTGCAGTCGGTGGTCGCGTTTGTGTTCATGGAGCGGCACTGGAACACGGTGACGCGGCGTCTGTCTGCTGCGGTGGTGCAGGATATCGCCGCGCTGATCGACGTCTACAAGATCTACCCGCAGGACAAGGATCGCCTGCAAATCCGCAACATCGCGCAGAACAGATTAAATCTTGTCGTCGATTTCCTGCCGCCGAACGACATGCCGCCGCCGGGACCGAAGCCATTCTTCTCCCTGCTCGATCAAAGCCTCTCCAAGCAACTCAGCCAGCAGATCGGCCGACCGTTCTGGATCGACACCGTCGGCCGCTCCAATCTTGTCGAAATCCGCATCAAGCTCGACGACACCGTGATGCGCGTCTACGCCCAGCGCAGCGCCGCCTATGCATCGAATTCCGAAATCTTCCTGTTCTGGATGGTCGGCACTTCGGTGATCCTGCTGATCGTGGCCGTGCTGTTCCTGCGTAACCAGATCAAGCCGATCCTGCGGCTGGCAGATGCCGCGGAGAATTTCGGCAAAGGGCGAGAGGCGCCGGATTTTCGCCCGCGCGGCGCGCGAGAGGTGCGGCGCGCGGCGCAGGCCTTCATGGAAATGAAAAGGCGCATCGAGCGCAGCATCGAGCAGCGCACCGCGATGCTGGCCGGCGTGTCGCACGATCTGCGCACGATCCTGACCCGCTTCAAGCTCGAACTGGCGCTGATCGGCGACAGTTCCGAGGTGGAGGGCATGCGCAAGGATGTCGACGAGATGAGCGGCATGCTGGAGGCCTATTTGTCGTTCGCGCGCGGCGACAGCGGCGAGCAGTCGCGTCCGACCGATATGGTCCAGGCACTGGAGGAATTGCGGAGCGACGCCGAACGCCACGGCCACACTGCCACGGTGAACTTCAATGGCCTGCCGGTGGTGACGGTGAAGCCGGCGTCGTTCAAGCGTTGTCTCGCCAACCTCGTATCCAATGCCGCGCGCTACGCGAACACGATTGCAATCACGGGACACCGCGACCATCGTTGGCTGACGGTGACCATCGACGATGACGGTCCCGGCATTCCGCTCGGCATGCGAGAAGAAGTATTCAAACCTTTTTTGCGGCTGGACAGTGCGCGCAACCAAGACGAGGGCGGTACGGGTCTGGGCCTTGCCATCGCCCGCGACATCGCCCGTTCGCATGGCGGCGACATTACACTTGCCGAGAGTCCGATGGGCGGCCTGCGCGCGGCGGTGCGTGTGCCGGTGTAAATTATTTCGACAGTTCTTTCGAACGCCTTGCTGCGGCTTCTACCGCGCGCCCCAGCAGCGGTTTGAATCCGTCGTCGCCCATCAACACCGCAAGCGCGGCGGCAGTCGTGCCGCCCGGCGAGGTGACATTCTGGCGGAGTACGTCGCTCGCAAGTTCGGAGCGATGCAGCAACTCTCCGGAGCCCGCGATGGTTTCGCGCGCGAGCTTTGTCGCGAGTTCAGGCGTCAGCCCAGCGGCAATGCCGGCGTGCGTCAGTTCTTCCGCCAGCAGGAACACATAGGCAGGTCCCGAGCCGGAGACAGCAGTGACCGCATCCATCAGGGCTTCGTCGTCGATCCACTCGACCTGACCTGTGGCACGCAGGAGCGTATCGGCAACATCACGCTGGGCGGGTGTTACATCCTTCGCCGCGACGGCGACGGTCATGCCTCGCCCGATCGCGGCAGGCGTGTTGGGCATGGCGCGCACCACCTTGCCGCCGCAGGCCGCTGCGATTGTCGCGATCGGCAAACCGGCCATGATCGAGATCACAAGTGTGGAGGGTGTAACCAGCGCCTTTAACTGTGCGGCGGCGCCGGGAAACATCTGCGGCTTCACCGCAATAATCAGCACCGCGGCGGCGTGGGTATCTGCCGGATTAAGTCGGACGCCCTGTGCCTCATAGCTGCGAATCTCGTCCGATGGCGAAGGCTCGACCACGACGATCTTTGAAGGATCGACGCCTTGCGCGATCCAGCCCGACAGCATCGCACCGCCCATCTTTCCCGCGCCGGCGAGAACGATGGAGCCGGAAAGGTTCTTTAAAATGCCCGTGTCCGATGAAGTCATATCATCCTCAGTCCGTCATTCCCGGGCGCAATCGTTCGAAGAGCGGCATCGCTTTCGCGCGCCTATGACCCGGCAATTGATCACTCTTCTTTCGATGGATGCTCGGGGTCAAGCCCGGGCATGACAACTACCCGCCTACGCTTCCCCGGCGGTGTCGAACATCGCGGCCGCCATCGCCTCGGATGCGGATTTCCCCGCCCATACGACGAACTGAAACGCGGGGAAATAACGCTCACAGGCCAGCACTGCGGTTTCGAACATGATCTCGCATTGTGCGCTCGAGGCGACCATGCCGCCCGGCAACAGCAGTGCCTGCCGGTACATCACCAGACCCGATTGAATCCAGACATCGAAATGGCCGAGCCATAATTGCTCGTTGATCGCGGCGACCAGCCGTTGCACCTCGGCACGCCGTCCTTCCGGAATCTTCAGATCGAACGCGCAGGCCAGATGCAGCGCGTCGATCTCCGCCATCCAGGTGAATGAAATATTGTAATCGGCGAAACGGCCCTTCGAGACGATGGTGAGTTCGTCCTCGCCGGAGCGTTCGAACATCAGCCCGTTCGAACTGGCAATGTCTTCGACGACGGAAAGCGGGTTGCTCTGCGAATCGCTGGTGATGTCCAAAAGGGACATGTGTGGTCCTGTGCCGTGAAAGGGATTTTGCGTACGCAGGGACTGCTGAACGGGTCGAAAACGCTACGAGCAGATTGATCAGTGATTTGCGGGAGGTGCGCAACGCCGCGTGGAGTCAGTCCACAGGCATTGCGGGTAAATTTCTGATTCATCAACAGATTAAGCACGCCGTGCAATACGTGCCATCGCCTTTGTGAGTCGATGCATGGACTTAATGGGAAAATGAATCTGTCGCGTGCCGTGCCACTACGAGAACAAACCGGAATCGAATGCGCGGGAAACGAGTCCCGAGCGGAAATCTCCCGCCCGGCGAGCAGGCCCGGCTCAGTCGAACAGGCTGGAGACCGATTCCTCGGACGCGGTGCGGCCGATGGCTTCGCCGATCAGATTGGAGATCGACAGCACGCGGATGTTGTGGGCCGCGAGCACGTCCTTGGTCGGCTGGATCGAGTCGGTGATGACCAGTTCTTTCAGTTTGGACGTGGTGATGCGCGCCACAGCGCCGCCCGAGAGCACGCCATGGGTGATGTAGGCGTAGACGTCCTTGGCGCCGTTCGCGAGCAGCGCATCTGCGGCATTCACCAGCGTGCCGCCGGAATCCACGATGTCGTCGACGAGGATACAGGTGTAGCCCGCGACATCGCCGATCACGTTCATCACTTCGGATTCGCCGGCGCGTTCACGGCGCTTGTCGATGATCGCCAGCGGCGCGTTGATGCGTTTGGCGAGGCCGCGCGCGCGAACCACGCCGCCGACGTCTGGTGAGACCACCATCACCGTCGGCAGATCGAACTTGTCCTTTATGTCGCGTACCATCACCGGCGAGGCGTACAGGTTGTCGGTCGGAATATCAAAAAAGCCCTGAATCTGTCCGGCGTGAAGATCGAGGGTCATCACGCGGTCGGCGCCGGCATGGGTGATGAGATTGGCGACGAGTTTGGCCGAAATCGGCGTGCGCGGACCGGCTTTGCGGTCCTGCCTTGCGTAGCCGAAATACGGGATCACCGCCGTGATGCGGCGCGCGGAGGCGCGGCGCAGAGCGTCGGTGATGATGAGCAATTCCATCAGATGGTCGTTGGCGGGATACGACGTTGACTGGATGATGAACACGTCGGAGCCGCGCACGTTTTCCTGAATCTCGACAAACACTTCCATGTCGGCAAAGCGCCGGACGATGGCCTTGGTCATCGGCAGATTAAGGCAGGACGAAATCGCCTCGGACAGGACCGGATTCGAGTTGCCGGCGACCAACTTGATCGAGCCGTTTTTCGCCGTCACCGGTTTTCCCCGCGACTCCGTGGATACGCTCGTCAACATATCAGCCGCCTCGGAAACAAGTCATTTTAGTTCATGGTGTGGGCGAGGTCATAACAAGTCAGCGCCGCCGCTGGCAATACGATGGGTGCGGTTTTCCTGCCAAAACACCAAATCGTTGGCTCAACGGCGTTAATGGGCGTTGAAGGCGAGTGCGGCGGCCGTGCCGGACGCTGGCGGCGCGGCATCGTCAGCCGATGCGATGGCCGGGCCGCCGGGCGACGGGGAGGCCGGTGGCGTGCCCCGGTCCTCGCTTGGCATAGTTCCGTTGACAAGGCCGTTGAGGCCGCGCAACCCGGCTTGTGAAATCCGCCGCAGCACCTGATCGTCCGCCGCGGCCCAGGCGTCGCGTCCGGCCTTGCCGGCGGCCTCTTCGCCGCTGAGACGGAGCGCGCGGCGCTGATCGCGGTCATAAACGTCCCAGACCCATGCGATCACCGCGCTGCCGCGGCGGTTGACCTGTGCAGACAGATAGCTCCGCACCCTGTAGGACGCGGTGGCCTCGCGCGACACGATGGTAAAGCTGCCGCCTGCGGTTTCCTTTTCCAGCGTGCGCAGCAGCCGGTCGAAGACCTGCGGCGGCGGCCCGTCCACCGACTCGAACGCCACGGTGGGACCGAATGCCGATGAAGAAATGGGATTTGAAATCGAACTGGCCATGGGGCTGGGCCCATTCGCGGTACAGCCGGCGAGACCCACCGCGCACAGCATCGCGGCAGCGCAAATGCCGCACAGCCTGATCCAACCATTTTGAATGGCTGATGCCGTCATGAATGAGGTCTTTGCCCCGATACGCGAACCCTGTTGGCTCAAGCGATATCGTTAAAATCCGTTAAGGTCTAGGGAGCGGATTTGACATTCACGGTCACCCTTGCCACGAGTCCCCATGGCGACAAATCCAAAGCTCCCTAGAAGCTTGTATTTGCTCATGGTCCTTTGATTCCAACATTCGCAACGAGGACTGCTGAAGCAGGACTCGAATGTTAGAATCGGACCACGAGATGGGAACTCAGCCTTCGAGCACAATCGCGTGGATGTTGCGGCCATAATCCGGCTCGGCGCGATGGACCGAACGGCGGTAACTGAAGAAGCGCGGATCGGCGTAGGTGCACAGGCCGATATCGCCGAGGGTTGCAATCCCGGCACGCTTCAGCCGCGCATGGATGTAACCGGCAAGATCGAACATTGCATGGTCTTCGCGGGAGGACGGGATGAAAAAATGTGCATTCGCCGCGTCCGCCTCCTTGAAGCGCGCGACGAATTCCGGACCAACCTCATAACTTTGTTGCCTGATCAGCGGACCAATAACGGCAATGATGTTGTCCGATTTTGCACCAAGCTTTTCCATCGCTGCGATGGTTGCTTCCAGCACGCCGCCGAGCGCGCCTTTCCAACCGGCGTGCGCTGCACCGATCACGCGGGCATGTGGATCGGCAAACAAAATCGGTCCGCAATCCGCGGTCGTGACGCCGAGAGCCACACCGGGAGTGTTCGTCACCATCGCGTCGGCGCGCGGCCGCGATGCCGCGTCCCAGGGCTGCGTCGCCACCGCGACGTCGGCGGAGTGAACTTGGAACACGGTGAGGAAATGAGACGGCGCGACGTCGAGCGCCTGCGCCATGCGGCGGCGGTTCTCAGCGACGTGCGCGGGATTGTCCTTGGAGCCAAGCCCGCCATTGAGGCTTTGATAAATTCCTTCCGATACGCCGCCCTCGCGCGTGAAGAAGGCGTGGCGCACGCCCGGCAATGCGGACAATGTGGACGAGGTGATCTTCACAGCGCGGGCACACCCGCCGCGGCATGATCCGACAAGCCTGCAAGCTCATTGATCGCCGGATGCGAGACGCCGAGCACCTTGAACAGCGATCCCATGCCCTTGTGGCCGCTGCCGGCAAGGCGCTTGAGCGCGCCCGCGATCTCACCGGCGGTTTGCGCGTTCGAATGCTTGATGAGCGCCTGCGCGCGGGTGTCGATGCCGAGCCGGTTGAGAAACACGCCTTGTTCGACGGGTCCGTGAACCCTCGCGCCAATTCCCGCAGCGGCCTGTGCCAGCGCCTGAAAATCAACATGCGCGGTGATGTCGGACGTACCCGGCGTTTTCAGCGGGTTGGCGAAATTATGCTTGGCCACGGCTTGAAACGTGTCGCCGGCGTCGCTGCGGACGTGCCCATAATCGATAATCAGGGCCGCGCCGCCGTGATCGCGTACGCGCCGTGCCAGCGTCATGATCTCGGTTGCGGGGCGCCATTCGAAGATGGCGCCTTTCGGCGCGGCTCGTACCTGTGGCGGCAGAAGCACCTCGAAACGTGGCATCGGCTCCTTGGCGGCGGTGAAAACGAAAATGTCGTCATCGACATCGACCAGCCGCTCATGCCAGCCGGTTTCGGTTCTCACCGCCTGATGGATCGGCAGCACATCGAAATATTCATTGGCGAGAATGATCGCGGGGCCGGGCGGAATGTCGTCCAGACGATCGTGCCATTGCACATTCTCGTCCGCCAGCGTGTCGCGCTGGACCGCACGCAGCGACGGGCTGACCTCGACCAGATGCACGTCGATGGCGTCGCGAAATGCGGGCAGAATGCGCAGCGCGCGCAAGGCGTCGGCCATC